>NZ_JBNYXZ010000022.1:0-104062 GCF_051380935.1 Janthinobacterium algoris
AAAGCGTTGTGTTTGTCAGCTGCGAAGAAGGAAGAGTATGAAGCGTTTGCAGCATTTCGTCAACCTTCTTTTTCACCCTGCTTTACTCGGCATTTGCATGCGTCGTTCAGCGAGGGGTCGAATTATAGCCAAGCTGCGGCGGCTCCGCAAGGGCCATTTGCGGTCATTTATGGCAAGACGAACGATTTCACCAAGGTCAGCTCGCCAGCGGCCCGCATCGGTACCTGGAAGCTCTGCAGTTTTTCACGCGGCGTGCCTTCGTTGGTGATGATCGATATGCGGGCGACGGTCAGCATGGCGGTGTTCTCGCCGCTGCCGTAGTAATTGACATAGGCGTGATAGTTACCCTTCAAGGGCGCCGCGCTGGAAAAGATTTCCGGGCCGTAGCCGGTGGTCACGTCCACATCCAGCGCGCCGCCATCTTTCAAGACGCGATTGCCGTACCAGGCGTGACCACCGTCCGGCGTGAGCACATGCAGATCAAGATCGGTGCTGGCGCTGTCCCACGACAGCACGATACGCAAACGCGCCTGCGTCTTGCCCTGGTAGCTGTCGACAAACTGGGTCCGCGCGCGGCTCCTGCCATCCGGCGAACGCACTTCCACGCTGTTCGAGCCGCTGCCGAATCCATAGGGGCGGCCGTAACTGCCATCCTCGGCCACCTCCATCGGCATCGCCACGCCATTGACTACCAGCGTGGCGGGCTTGCCCTTGACGGCGCGCCCGATACATCCCCGTATCTGCGCCGTTTCGGCCTGGCCCGGCTGCAGGTTGACCGACGCGGCGGGGTAATTGACCGCTTGCGTATAGTCTTCGCGCGCGTCGGCCGAATTGCGCCAGCCGCCCTTCGGTGCATCGATGGTGACCTGAGCCTGCGCCCAGAGTGGCAATAACATTAGCAAAATCCAGCAGCGGATAGGGGAACTCACAGGGCCTCCAGGTTAAGGTCGACGAGCCGGCGGGCCAGCCGCTCGACATATTCTTCGTCCTGGCCGCGCGGATGGCGGCGCAGACCAAGGTGTAAATATTCATGGGCCAAGGTGATGCGGTCTTCGCGCGTGGCCAGCGGGCGCATGAAGATGCGGTTGCGCGACTGTTCCGAATACGGCGCGCCGCTGGACAGGGCACAGACCAGAGGCGCTTGTGGCGACGCCTCGTAGCCGGCCTCGCGCAGCAGCACGCGCTGCCAGCGCTGCACGGACCGCGCCAGCCAATCCTCGTTCTGCGCCAGGCGACGGCAACGCGCGCCGGTGTTGCCAAAGGTGCTCAGCGCGCCGCCGGGATAAGCCGCCGCCAGCAATTCATCATAGTACTTGCCCTGTTTAGCCTGCCGCACCGCCTCGCTCCACGCCATGGTCCCCTCGGACGGCTGATTGCTGTGATAGCGCACGGTGACGCCATCGACGATCAGTTGATCGGTCCAGCGCGCAATCGCCAGCGCCGCCGGCGTGGCGGGGCTGGGACTGACGCGCTGGGTCGCGCTGCTGTCAGCGATCTGCTGGCAGCCCGCCACGCTCACCGCGTTCTGCTGTAAATACGTGCGCGCAGCAATCGCCAGCGCCTTGGCCGCTTCCGGCTCGCCAGCATTCGCTTCACGGTCAAGCACCCGCGCCACATATTCATTGACGCCGAAGCGGCCGCGCAATTGCGGACGGCCGCCCTTCTCTTGTACCAGCATCAGCTCGCCGGTACTGCGCAAGGCCAGGTTCTGGCCATTTTCGAATTGCACATGGTAGCGGCCATTGAGCGGCCCGGGTACGGCCACGCCACGCTCGCCGCGCACGGCGCGAATCGGATAACGCTTGAAGTAATCGACCACCACGCAGCCGCCATCGTCGGCCGCGCCCACTTTCGGCAGACTGGCGGCCAACTTGGGCGCCCACTGCTCAAAGACATTGCTGCTGCCGCCCGCTCCGCCAAACCAGATCGGCGTACCATCGGCCAGCCAACCGGCCGCGCCGCCGATACGTTCGTCTGCCCGGCGCTGCTCGTGCCAAGAATACGTCTTTACGCGCAACTGGCTGCCAAACCAGCGCGCCGTCCCGGCCCCGCGCCCACCGCGTCCATCTAGCACCACGCGCAACAGGGCCGCTTCGGCGTCCAGGCGGCTGGCGGCCGGGATGCTGTCCAGCGCGCGCAGCAGGCTGTCCAGGCGCACCATGCGCGCCGGGGCCAGCTGAGCGGAGTCAAACAGCCAGGCAAAGTCGCCTGCCGGCGCGCTACCCAAGCGACCAGTCCAGTACTGGCGCCACGAAGCCGGCGCGATCATCAAGCGCTTGGGCGAGAAAAACAGGCCGCAGGACTGCGCCAGTGCCGCATCGTGGCCGATGCTCTGGCCCGCATCGCAGCAATACACTTCTTCCGGATCGCGGCCGCCGCAGCGATAGTCGGGCATCGCCAGCTTGGTGTCCGTCGCATACACATACACGAACAGCTTCCACAGGCTGGCCAGCGGCACTTGCCGCGTGCCGTCGAAAGGCGGCGGCGCGGCGCCGCCCTTGCGTAGCTGGCGCACTTCCGTCTTGCCATCGCGCCGCCAGGCCACATCCAGCGATGCAGACCAAGCGGGCGCGGCCAGCAGCAGGGTCGCCATCAATGCAGGAAGTGCCACGCGCATCACTCGACCTTCAGCGTGCGTGTGGTCTTGCCGCCGCCTTCGAAGGCTTTCTGCTCCGGCTGATACATGCGGTAAAAGCGCGCGGGCGGCAGCACATAACTGCCCTTCTGCGCGAAGCGAATCAAATGACGCACGGTGACGTCGCCGGCCAAAGGCTCGATCGGCACGGCATAGCCGTCGCGGCGCTCCGTGTGGCGCGCGCGTTCCAGCGCGGCCGGCTTGTCGCCTGCCATGACCATGCCCCAGGTGGTCGATTCGACCATCGCGCCTGGCGGCAACGCCACTTCCAGCAAGCCAAAGCGGTGCTTCGCGCCCGGCGCTGCCTTCAAGGTGATTTCATCGAGGTACAGCGCGTCCGTACTGAGCGCCTCGCCCGGATCGACCAGTTCCGTCGTGTAGCCGCCCTTCCCTTGCTTCATGCGCAGGATGCGACGTTCGACGGCAACCGGCAAGGTTTGCGCTTCGGCGGCGTGGCTGTCGTACTGCAGCACGGCCACCGTGCCGGCCGGCGCCGGAGCCGATGTGGCGAGACGCAATTTATCGGGAATACTCCTGGCGTCCGTCCAGCGCCAGAACGGCTGGCCGCTGCGGCTGTCGCGTTTTTGCCAGGCGCCGTCCAGCGCCACGGCCGGCCCCTTGCCGAACGATGCGCCGCCCAGCTTCTTTTGCACCCACAGCAAGGTCATTGCGCGGTCCAGAGTCGGCATCTCGGCGCGCACGCTGGCCAGTACCGCATCGGCCTGCGATGACGGCACTTCGCCGGCCAGCATCAGCAAGGCCTGCGCCACCGGCGCCTTGGACTCGCGCAAGACTTGCCAGGCGCTGGCCACTTGCAACTGCAGCCCATGCGGCAAGGCGATGCCATTCTGGCTGGCGACCAGCGCCACCAGGCCCAACGCCATCGATTGCGCTTCGCGGTCAGAGGCGCCGCCCAGCAGCAGGCTGCCGCTATCGCCCGCCTGGCGCGGCTTGCCGCCAAGGATGGCGATGGCACTGTCGTCCACCAGGCCGGCCGCCAGCGTCTGCGTGGGCAGGCCCATCTCGCGCGCCATCCACAGCACCAGCGCGCGGTCGCCCATCGCATCTTTCAAGCCATGTTCGCTATAGACCGCCAGCAGCTTGTTCCAGTGCTCGGGCGGCAGCTCGATGTGCAGCGCGCGCGCCGCGTACCAGTCGGCATAATAGGCGTAGGCCGTCATCAAGGCATTGCCGGCCGTGGCGTTGCCCCACCAGCCGAAGACGGCGTTCGGACCGGCCATGGAGACCAGGCGCAGGCGCTGTGCCGTGAGCAGCGTTTGCAGGCGTTCGCTTGCCGCACCGGCGTCCGGCCCCAGGCTTTGCGTGGCCAGCGCGAGCGGAATCAAACGGCTCGCCGTCTGCTCCACGCAGCCATACGGATAGTCGATCAGGTCGTCGGCGATGCGCGCGAACTGGCTGGCCGCGCCCTGTGCGAACGAGACGCGGATATTGCGCGCATCCGCCGGCAGCTTGAGCGCTAGGTCACCCATCGCACTAGTAGCACCATCGAGCGGCAGCACCAGCGTGCGCGGACTGCTCCAGGCGGCGGGCAAGGTTTGCATGGCCGTGTCGAGCGCGTCGACCAGTTTTCCGTTCTGTTTTACTTCCAGGCGCAGCGGTCCGGCCCCTGGCGCAAGCGGGAATTCGACATAGTTCACGCCCGGCTTGGCGGACACCTGTTCCGTCTTCGGCTGCGCCCCGCCGGAGAGGACAACGTCGAGCGCCTGCTCCTTGCCCGTCTGGTTGAACACGGCCACCGAGGCGCGCGGCGCGTCGCCGGCGCGCATCCAGTCCGGCGCGGTCCACTTGGCATAGAAGTTCTTGTCCGAACGCAGATAGGCGGTGCGCTGGCCCACGCGACCTTGGCTATCCATCGCGCGGCCCGTGATGCGCCAGCGGGTCAGTGCGTCAGGCATGGTGAAGCTGACCCGCGCATTGCCATTCGCGTCGGTTTTCAGCGATGGCGCCCAATAGGCTGTGTCGATATTGTCGCGGCGCGGGCGCTCCAGCACCTTGACGCCACGCTCGTTGTAATTGTGGCGCGCGGGCGCGCCAGCGCTGCGTCCCTGCGCCATGTCGTAGCTGATGAAGGACAGGCTGGCCGTGGTGCGCACGTTGTTGCGGCGCGGATGATAGAAAAAGTCGCCGATGTCCGGCGCGATTTCCGGCTGCAGCACATAGATCATTTCATCGACCACGCCCAGCGCCACCAGGGTGCTCAATGGCTTGCCGTCCAGGGTGGCCTTGACGTCCAGGGTCACCTTCTCGCCGGGCTGGTAGACCTCCTTGTCGCTCTTGAACTGCAGCGCGATGCGTGGCTCGATCACTTGCAGGCCGGCGTTCTCGAACACGAAGTCGCCATTGCGCGTGTACGCCACCGAGAACGTCATGTTCGGGCCGTGCTCCTCCTTGACGGGAATGCGCACGCGCCACTGCCGCGGCGCCACGCGCGTAGCCTGGTACCAATCAGCGGCGCCGGCCATCAGGCCATAGTGTTCCACCTTGTCGCGCTCGAGCGTCAACAGCGCCTGGTCGACCTTGTCGGAAAAGGTGATCAAGGCCTCGGCGATGTCACCCGGACGATAGCGGGCGCGATCGAGCACGATCTCGATACTGCCAGGCGTCGTCTGCACGCCATCGCCGGCGACCCAGTGGCTGGCGGCGGCCAGCAGGTTGCCGCGTTCGTCGCGCAACACCAGCTGATACGAGCCGGAGGCCGGGAATGTCACGTCCCAGCCCTTGGCGCTTGGATCGAACGCGCCCTCGGTCTTGCTCTGTTTTTCCAGTTGCACCATTTCCCAGCGCACGGGCTTCGCCGCGCCCTGGCCATCGGCCAGCAAGTCGAAATGCACGGCCTGGCCCGGATCGGAAAACTGGCGCGTGGCCTTCAACTGGTAGCTGCTGCTCGAGCGTTCTATCATCAGCTCGCGCGTCGCCTTGACGCGGTAAGCCGCGCCATCGGTCGCCAGCACGGTCAAGATGTAGCGCGAGGGATCGGCGGCGGGCGGCAAACTGAAGTCCACATTGCCGCTGCCGTCGCTCGTCACTTCCTCGGTTTTCAGGGACACCGGGAACAGGCCGCTGTAACGCAGCTCCCCCTCGACCATGGTGTTTTGCTGGCTGCGCAGCGACAGGGTCATCTTCGCGTTTTTCACCGGTTTGCCATCCGGGTAGCGCAGGGCGATGCTGCCGTTGACCGCCTCGCCCGTCTTGAATTCCGGCTTCGATGGCTGGACGTTGATTTCAAAGTGCGGCTTGACGTATTCGGCCACGCGGAAGGCCGCGCCATACACGCCATCCTTGTAATTGAAGCGAAGTTCATAGCCGCCGGCGGTGGCTTCCGTGGGCAGACGGAAGCGCGTGTCAGCGCCCGTGTCACCGGACAGCTGCAGCGATTGCGTCAGCAGCGGCGTGCCGTTCGGATTGAGCACGGTGAGGCTGATCGGCGCGGCAGCCGCCGCCTGCGATGCGCGCGCCGACGTAAATTCACGGCCCAGTAACTTGACGTTGACCTCATCGCCGGGCCGGTACAGTGGTCGGTCGGTCACCGCATAAATCTTGGTGTTATAGATCTCGCTGTCATAGTAAAAATTCTCGGACACGAACACGCCGCCGGCGCGGTCCTGGCCCAGCACATATGTGTGTTCCGGGCTGCCGCGTTCGAGCGACGCGACGCCATCAAAGCCAGTGACCGCCGACTGCAGCACGCCGGTGCCGTCGGTCCACGCCACGCTGGCGCCGGCCACGGCGGCGCTGTTGTCGCGCCGCGCCGTCCAGACCAGCATCTGGCCGGACGACACCTTGGTGACGGCCACCGTGTCCGACACGAACACCAGGGTGGTGGCGCGGTGCTCGCCGATGATCGCTTCGACCAAGTACAAGCCCGGCTTGCGCTTGCCCAGCGGGATCATCACATTGCCGGCGCCGGCGACGATGAAATCGCTGCTCGACCCATCGAGCTTGACGCCCTTCGGCGGTGCGATGGCCTTGGCTTGCCAGATCGGATAGCGGAAGCTGTCGACCAACTCCATGCCCTTGATCGGCTTGTACTGCGGATGGTTGGCGAATACGGTCGGCCGGCGGATCGCGTCATTCGTGGCCAACTGCGGCTGTTCCTTCGTTACCGCGCGGCGCGCCTCGCCGGAAAACAGCTTGCGCCAGGCCAGGCGCGACTGCTTCCACCAGCTATCCCACAGAAAGCTCAAGGTGTTGGCCAGACCTTCGCCCTGGTAATTACCTTCAACCTGGATGCGATGCAGATTGCGCTGCTTCTTCAGGAATTCCATCGGCTCGGGCACGCGGTAGATGACGATGTCGGCGCCCGAATACGCTTCCAGGTTCATGCGTCCCATATCGCGGCCGGGCACTTCCAGGCGCACGCGTGCTTCATCAAGACTGCCATAGCTGGCGTCCGACAGCAGGAAGAAGGGCTCGCCCTTGAAGGTCGTGTAGTTGCTAGACTCGTTGCTGGATTCGCGTTCCTGCGCCGAGGTGCCGCCAATGAACACCAACGCCAACAAGCTGGCAAATAGCAGCCTCATGAGAAAAATCGGCTTCATGACAAAAACGCCAGCCGGAACACACCGGCGAAATTCGGATTGTTGACCACAGCTTGCCACCGCGTGTCCTTCCAGCTCGTAAGTTCTTTGATATCGACGGTCCGCAGACCATTGTCGTCGGGGGTGACGGTGCCGGTGTGGTAGGCGATGCGCGCCCCCATCCAGACCATCAAGTGCTGTTCGTCGCCCTGGTCGAAAAACAGCAGGTCGCCGGGCAACGCCTGGCTGATCTCGCGGGCGATGAAACGGCTGTTGTGCTGCACCAGCGCCAGCGCCGTGACGAAGTGGCCAACCTTGCCGCCCGTTTGCAGCCAGCGATTGCGCAAGGCGGCCTGGCTGGCATCCAGGTCCAGCTCGGGCGGCAGACGCCGGTCGCTGGCGATGCCGTTCGCATGCAGCCACTTCGCGTCATGCACGGTGAGCGCTTCGTTAACGGCAAAGCGCACCAGGCCGGCGCAATCGCGGTGCGTCCAGCGCGGCGACGGGCCCCGTTCGATTTGCGCGTTGACGATGCGCAGCATCCAGGCCTGGAAGGCACGGCTCTGGGCTTGCGACAACCGCACTTGCGGTTCGGCCGCCGCGCGCAGGGCCCAGGCATAGGGGTTGGTAACAGCGGCAGCCCCGCCAGCCATCCAGCGCAAAACGGCACGGCGCGCATGCCACACCGTCATCGCGCAGTCTCCTGCCATTCCAGTGTTTCCCACACCAGGCCTGTGCCGCTGCCTGGCTGCCGCTTGAGCACCATGCGTAGCGGCGGATATTTTTTCAAGGCGTTCAGGCGCGGCACCAGGTGTTCATTGGCGGCTGCGCGCAAGACCGGTTCCTTATTCGCCGGCAGGGTATCGAAGGCTTCCAGCTGGATCAGCCCGGCCAGCGATGCCGGCGCGATCAGGCCGATGGTGCGCGCGCCATCGGGCAGCAAGTCGCTGGCCGCCGGCGCCTGCTTGCGGCGCACGGCCAGCACCTGGTCCACCAGCTTGCCGTCGGCGGAAAAGACAACGGTGTTGCCGGCCAAGGCCAGCGCCGGCGTGGACTGGCCCAGGGGCGTGGCGACGCCGCGCTCCCAGCGCACGAACGGACCTTTAGCATCCTTGCCGGTAGTCTTGCGCACGGGGTCCTTGCCGCCGATGGCCGCCTCGAACAGGCTTCCATACAGGGCGTCGTTGCCAGCATCAGGACGGCGAGTGGCCACAAATACGGGCGTATGCAGCCGAGAATTGCCGTACCAGCAGGCGGCGGCAGGCCCTTGCAAGTGCTCGGCCAGCGGCACCACCGGCTCGGATGTCTTGTCGCCTAAGCGCTTGAGCACGGGCTGCAGCGCGGCCCAGTCCACCGGCACGCTGAAGCAGGCACTGGGACTATGGGGCAGCAGCGGCCACAAGGCGCTGCTGTCGTAACCGCCGTTTTTCAGCTTGTCGGCATTGAGCAGCACCTTGGACTGCCAGGCGCCCTGTTGAAAATCGAAGCGCAGCGCTTCGAGCGCGCCAAAGAAAGGCTGGTAGCCGAACGACAGGAAGTCCACCTTGACGGCGATGCTGTGGCCCTCGGGCGCGGCGCTGTCGAGATGGAATTGCGCATGAAAGACATTCTGTTTGGCCGGTTCCGGCGCCAGCAGGCTGGCCACGGTTTTCTCGGCCGTGCCATCGCCATGCTTGCCATCGGTGCCGCCATACAGCATGCCGGGATGGGACAGGATGACCAGGCGCTGGCCGTGCGCGGCAAACAGCAAGGTGCGCTGATAGGCATAGTTCAGTGCATACACGGGCACCTGGTCGCCATCGACGCGCAAGCTGCCGGCCACGCGCATTTGCGTATCCTTCAAGGCGATCTTGCCCGCTTCTTCGAGCAGGCGTGTCAACTGGTTGCGTGACACGGCGATGGCGAAATGCTTGAGCGAGCCGTCGGCGTCGCGCCACAAGGCCACTTCCGCCGGCTGGTCCAGCACCATGCGCAGCAACTGGTCGCCCCATCCCAGCGCATGTTCGTAGGCGATGCGGCGCAGACTGCCTTTGAGCCCCAGCCGGTCTTCGCTTTGCTCGTAATAGAACAGGAAATCCTCGCACAGCACGTCGCGCGCCAGCGGCACCGTCAACAAGTCGCGCGGCAAGGTAGACAGGCTTTTCGTGCGGACCAGCGCGTCGGGCCTGGATAAATCCAGCTTCAGGCTGTTGACCGGCCCCATCACGCCCCAGCCGAAGACCCGGTAGCCGACCAGCGCGGCGGCCACCAGCGCCACGCCGGCAAGCGAGCCGAACAGGACTTTTTTATTAAGCACTTTTTTATTAGGCACTTTTTTATTAAGCACTTTTTTATCTTGTACTTTTTTCACCAGCACCGTGTATCCCCTGTTGCCCTGTCGAAGCATTGCCAAGTTGGTAATTATTGACAAATGGTAACATGGCATTTGTGGCCGCAGCGCACAGCTGACGCGACAGCGTAAAATAGCGGTTTCGCCGTTTCAATCGCCTCCCATGACCATCCTGCTCTCCACCCTGAACGCCCGCTACACCCACGCCTCGCTGGGATTGCGCTATTTGCTGGCCAATATGGGGCCGTTGCAGGCACAGACGCGGCTGCAGGAATTCGTCATCGGCACGAAAACTACGGAACTGGTCGAGCGCATCCTGGCGAACAAGCCGCGCATCATCGGTTTTGGCGTGTATATATGGAACGTCGAAGAAACCACGAAACTGGTGGCCATGCTCAAGCGCGTGGCGCCCGAAGTCATCATCGTGCTGGGCGGGCCGGAAGTGTCGCACGAGGCGGGCGAGCAAGAAATCGTCAAGCTGGCCGATTACCTGATTACAGGCTGGGGCGACGTCACCTTCGCCAAGCTGTGCGGCGAGATCCTCAACGGCCCGAAACCGCTGATGAAGATCCACGCGGGCGTGCAAGCGCCGCTGGCGGAACTCCAGCTGCCCTACTCCTTGTATACAGACGACGATATCCGCCACCGCACGATTTACGTGGAAGCGTCGCGCGGCTGTCCGTTCAAATGCGAATTCTGCCTGTCGGCACTGGACAAGACGGCTTGGCCCTTCGCCCTGGAGAACTTCCTGGCCGAGATGGAATCCCTGCATGCGCGCGGTGCCCGGCTGTTCAAGTTCGTCGACCGCACCTTCAACCTGAACATCAAGACCAGCCTGAAGATCATGCAGTTCTTTCTGGACAAGATCGACGCCAACCCGGACGACCCGATCTATGCCCACTTCGAGCTGGTGCCCGACCACCTGCCCGATGCCTTGAAGGAAGGCATCAGCAAGTTCCCGCCCGGCGCGCTGCAATTCGAGATCGGCATCCAGAGTTTCAATCCGGACGTGCAATCGCTGGTGAGCCGCAAGCAGGACAATCAAAAGGCGGCCGATAATATCCGCTGGCTGTGCGAGGAATCGAACGCCCACTTGCACGTGGACTTGATCGCCGGCTTGCCGGGCGAAGATGAAGCCAGCTTTGCGGCCGGTTTCAACAAGCTGGTGGCATTGAAACCGCATGAAATCCAGTTCGGCATCCTGAAGCGCCTGCGCGGCACGCCCATCATCCGCCACACGGAAAATTACGGCTTGGTGTTCGACCCGCACCCGCCCTACACCATCCTGGCGAATAAACACCTCGATTTCATGAGCATGCAGCGCCTGGTGCGCTTCGCCCGCTACTGGGACCTGGTGGCCAACTCAGGCCGCTTTGCCAATACGGTGCAATGGATGCTCGGTGATGCGCCGTTTGAAAACTTCATGGATTTTTCGAACTGGCTGTACGCCCACACGGACGCCACCCATCGCATTGCCATGGAGCGTCTGGCCAAGCTGGTGGCGCAATGGCTGCAGACGCGCGGCATGAGCGCGGCCGAGGCCAATGCCCTGCTGGCCAGCGACTACGCGGGCGGCGCACAGACGGCCGCGCACGCCAAGCCAAGCGAAGTGAGTACTAGCAGCGCCAAGGTGCGCCCGGACGTCGCCCTGCCGCAGCGGCAGGCGCGCCACCTGGCGTCCTGACAGGCCGGCGATTGAACAGCGGTGGCGGTCTGCGCCATTCTCCCTTAAACTGGCACGATGCCGACTGTACAATCGCCGAAACTGACCCTCTCCCAGACCAGCTCCCAACAGGGAGCCCTTGTCACTGCCAGCGGCACCTGGCAGGTGCACGCCCTCGCGCATGACAATGCGATCAAGGCCATCGACACCCAGCTCAAGCCCTTGCAGGGCGAGGCGAATGCCAGCTGGGACCTGTCACAGATCGACAGCATGGACCATATCGGTGCCCAGCTATTCTGGAATGTCTGGGGCAAGCAGCGTCCCGCGCAGCTGACCCTGGCGCCATCGCAGGAAGAGTTTTTCCGGCGCATCGAAGAGACGGGTCCGCTGGAAACGCCACCCTCGCGCGCCAACCGCCTCACGCCCGTGATGAAACTGGGCATGACCATTTTGCTGTTTTTCGAACACTTGAAGGGTTTTATTGCCCTCGTGGGCCAGGTGACGCAGGATGTCGGCCGCTTCGCGCGCCATCCCATGCGCGGGCCGTGGCGTGAAATTTCCGCCAATATCTTCCATGCGGGCTTCCAGGCGCTGGGCATCACGGCCCTCGTCGGCTTTTTGATCGGCGTGGTGCTGTCCTATCTGTCGGCGCAGCAGCTGCGCGCCTTTGGCGGCGACATTTATCTGGTCAACCTGCTGGGCATGAGCGTCATCCGCGAACTGGGGCCTTTGTTGGCCGCCATCCTCGTGGCCGGCCGCTCGGGCTCGTCCATCACGGCGCAGCTGGGCGTCATGCGCGTCACGGAAGAGCTCGACGCCATGCTGGTGATGGGTATTTCGCACGGTTTTCGCCTGATCATGCCAAAAGTGCTGGCCCTGGCCATTTCCATGCCCCTGCTCGTCATCTGGACGGATACGGCCGCGCTGATCGGCGGCATGGTGGCGGCCAAGGTGGAATTGAATCTGTCGGCGCGCTACTTCATCCAGAAGCTGCCGGACGCCGTGCCGCTGGCCAACTACATGATCGGCCTGGGCAAGGGCGTGATTTTCGGCATGCTGATCGCACTTGTCTCCTGCCACTTCGGCCTGCGCATCAAGGCCAATACGGAAAGCCTGGGGCACGGCACCACCACTGCCGTCGTCACGGCCATTACCGTGGTGATCCTGGCCGACGCCGTGTTCGCCATCGTCTTCAATGGAGTGGGATATTGATGGCGGACAACGATAACGCTTGCAAGGTGAGCGAGGGCAACGAGGGCCGGTTCAACCTGCATGGCAGCGCGCCCGTGGTGGAAATCACCAATCTGTGGACCAAATTCGGCCGCACCGTCGTACATCAGGACTTGAACCTGGAAATCGAACGGGGCGAGATCCTTTCCATCGTGGGTGGCTCCGGCACGGGCAAGACGGTGCTGCTGCGCCAGATGCTGGGCCTGGAACATCCGGCACGCGGCTGCGTCAAAGTCTTTGGCGAAGATATCAACAAAGCAAGTTCCGACCAGTTGCAGCAATTGCGCAACCACTGGGGCATGCTTTTCCAGCAAGGCGCACTGTATTCGGCCCTGACCGTGTTCGACAATGTGGCCCAGCCGATGCGCGAATTGCGCGTGCTGCCCGAAGCGCTGATACGCGACGCGGTACTATTGAAAATGAACATGGTGGGACTGGGCCCGGAACATGCGCTGAAAATGCCGTCGGACTTGTCGGGCGGCATGATCAAACGCGTGGCGCTGGCGCGCGCCCTGGCGCTGGAACCGAAGCTGCTGTTCCTCGACGAACCCACGGCGGGCCTGGACCCGGACTTGTCGGAAAGTTTTGTTTCTTTGATCCAGTCGCTGCACCGCGAGCTGGGCTTGACGGTGGTGATGGTCACGCATGACCTCGACACCCTGTTCGCCCTGTCCACGCGCATCGCCGTGCTGGCGGAAAAACACGTGATCGCCATCGGCCCCACTCGCGAGGTGATTGAAGTCGACCACCCGTTCATCAAGCAATTTTTCCTCGGTGACCGCGGCAAGCGCGCGCTGGCCGTCCTCGATGAAAAACAGGCGGCAGCGGGCAATGCTGCGCAGCCAGGCGCTGACGCCGGCACAGACAAGAAAGCGGAGAAGTAATGGAAAACAGATCACATGCCCTGATGACGGGATTTTTTACACTCACCCTGCTGGTGGCCGCCATTTTGTTCGGCGTCTGGTTCAACCGCGACCGCGTGGAAAGAGTCCCGTATCTGCTCGCCACCACCCTGTCCGTGCCAGGCCTCAACCCGCAGGCGACCGTGCGCTACCGGGGCTTGGAAGTGGGCAAGGTTGACGCCATCGATTTCGACACGCAAAAGGCGGGGCAAATCCTCGTGCACATCAGCGTCGCGCCCGACACGCCCGTTACCAACACCACCTTTGCCACCCTGGGCTACCAAGGCGTGACGGGCATCGCCTACATCCAGCTCGACGACGAGCACGTGGGTTCCAAATTATTGGGAACCAGCAAGGACAAGCCTTCGCTGATTCCCCTGCGCGCCGGCTTGCTCGACCAGCTGGAAAAGCGCGGCAAGCGCATCCTCGACCAGGCCGAGCAGATCACCAACAAGGTCAACAATCTGCTCAGCCCCGACAACCAGGCCGCCATGCTGGGCGCCTTCAATGAAGTGGGCAAGGCAGCCAAGGCCTTTGGCACCATTCCGCAGCAACTGGAGCCGACCCTGACGCAATTGCCGCAGCTGACGGAACAAACACGCCAAACCTTGACGGCCGTCAGCACGGCCAGCAAAAATGTGTCGGACTTGACAGCAACGTGGAAAAAACTGGGCAACGATATCCAGGCGCCCGGCGGCGTGCTCGACAAGGTCAATGGCACGGTCGACCGGGTCGGCAATTCGGTGGAAACGGTGGCCAATGGCGTATCGCTGGAAGTCTTGCCGCAGGTAATCGAGCTGAGCGGCGAAGCGCGTTCCTCGATGCGTGCCCTGAAAACCACCATGAGCACGCTCAATGAACAGCCGCAGAGCATCTTGTTCGGCGCCCCAGACATTCCACCCGGTCCGGGCGAGCCCGGTTTTTCGGCGCCGGGCAAATAAGGAGAACACAGCATGCAACTCCCTCGCAATCTCACCGCACTCATCCTGGCCGGCGCTTTCCTGCAGGGCGGCTGCGCCAGCCGCGGCCCCGTCCCCACTTTTTATGATTTCGGCCCGGTGGCGCCGATGGCGACCGTGCCGGCGAGCACGCCGCCCGTGCCCGTGCTGGTGATCGCCGACGCCAACGGCCCTTCGTGGCTGGACAGCCAGCGCATGTATTACCGGCTGCTGTACGCCGATGCACAACAATCGCGTCCGTACGCCTACAACCGCTGGAACACGCCGCCGCTGCAACTGTTGAGCCAGCGCCTGAAAACCCGCGTGGCGCAAAGCGGCGTGAAAGTGCTGTCTACCACGGACGCGGCCGCCGGCATCCCCCTGCTGCGCATCGACGTCGATGATTTTTCGCAAAACTTCGATACGCAAACGCATAGCAGCGGCCACGTCTCGCTGCGCGCCTCGCTGTTTCGCGGCCACCGCCTGATCGACCAGAAAACCTTCAGCCGCAGTGGCCCGGCCGGCAGTGCCGACGCGCAAGGCGGCGCGCAGGCGCTGGCGGCAGCATCGGACGCCATCGCCACCGACTTGCTGACCTGGCTGGGCACGCTGACCATGCCGAAAGAGTGACCGCAGCACGATGACCGCCCCCGCAGCCCCCGCCAGCCCGCCAGCGCCACTGCCGCCCGTACGCTCGTCGCCCGTGTCGCGCGCGACCCTGCTCGCCTACGTCTTCCTGATCATCTACGCCAGCTGGTTTCCGTTTACGGGCTGGCACAGCAATGGCTTGTCGCCGCTGACTTTCCTGGAGAACACGCGCATGCCCCGCTACTGGACGGGCTTTGACGTGGGCATCAACATCGTCGGCTACATCCCGCTGGGCGCGCTGATCGTGTATTCGCTGTTTCCCAGGATCACGGGTTTCTTTGCCGTCATCGTCGCCAGCCTGTGCGGCATGTTGATTTCCGGCAGCATGGAAGCCGTGCAAACCTATTTGCCCAGCCGCGTATCGTCGAATCTCGATTTTTATACGAATGCGGCCGGCTGCTTTATCGGTTCCATCATCGGTGCATTGACGGCGCGCAAGCTGCTCGACCATAGCAATCTGTACCGCTTGCGCCAGCGCTGGTTTGCCCAGCACGCCAGCCAGGGCTTGGTGCTGCTGGCCTTGTGGCCGCTGGCGCAGATCTATCCGCAAGGCTATCTGTTCGGCCTGGGCCAGCTGCTGCCCATCCTCTCGGACTGGCTGTCGCAGCTAACAGGCATGGAGATCGACCTGGCCACGTATCTGCGCCCCGACGTGATATTGACGGTCGAACAATATTGGCTTTCTGAAACCATCATCACGGCCTGTGGCATGACGGGCGCCGTGCTTACCTTGCTGTGTCTGCTGCGTCGCGCCGCACCACGCGCCATGCTGATGCTGATCCTGATCACCGCCGCCTTGATCGTGCGTTCGATGGCCAGCGCGCTGCTGTTTTCGCCCGAAAACGCCTTCGTCTGGATCACGCCGGGTGCCCAAGGCGGTTTCTTGATCGGCCTGATCATGCTGGGCGGCCTGGCGTTCGCGCCCCATGTGGCGCAGCGCCGCATCGCGGCCGCCACCTTGCTGCTGAGCCTAGTGATGGTGAATACGACGCCGATCAACCCGTATTTCATGTCGACCTTGCAAGGCTGGGTACAAGGCAAGTTTCTCAACTTCAATGGCGCGGCGCAATTCCTCGCCTTGCTGTGGCCATTCATGGCCTTGTGGTTCTTGTGCCTGCCCTCGCACCGCCTGAACCGGCAAGATGACGTGCAGCGCCAGCGTCGCGAAGACCACCCATAAGCGCTATCATGGCGTATTGATGAATCAGCAGGAGAACAGTATGAGCGACGCACCGTATTTTGAACGCCACGTTTTTTTCTGCATGAATAAACGTGAAGACGGCCGCAACAGCTGCGGCGACCATGGCGCGGAAGCGGCGCAAAAGCATTGCAAGCGCCGCATCAAGGAACTCGACATGAATGGCGCGGGCAAGATCCGCATTAACCAGGCCGGCTGCATGGACCGCTGCGAAGAAGGCCCGTTGCTGGTCATTTACCCGGAAGCGACCTGGTACACCTATGTCGACACCAGCGACATCGATGAAATCATCGATACGCACCTGGTGGGCGGCAAGATTGTCGAACGCCTGAAAATCTAAGCCCCATATTTAATCCTAATTTAAGCCTACGCCACCAGTATGAGCATCATGAACAGAAACTCCGAAAAATTTACCCTCGCCGGCCATGCAGGCAGCATGGAAGGCTTGCTCGATTTCCCGGCAGACACCCCGCGCGGCATTGCCCTCGTGGCCCATCCGCATCCGCTGTATGGCGGCACGATGGATAACAAGGTCACGCAAACCCTGGCGCGCGCCTTTGTCGCCCTCGATTACGTAGTGGCGCGCATCAACTTCCGCGGCGTGGGCGCTTCCGAAGGCGTGCATGACCATGGCGTGGGCGAAACAGACGACATGCAATTGCTGTATGAACACATGCGCAGCCTGTACCCGGGCTTGCCCGTGGCCTTGTCCGGTTTCTCGTTCGGTACCTTCGTGCAATCGAAACTGCAGGAACGCCTGGCCGCCGCCGGCACGCCCGTCGAGCGCCTGGCGCTGATCGGCAGCGCGGCCGGCAAGTGGGCCATGGCCGATATTCCGGCCGATACCATTTTGATCCACGGCGAACTGGACGACACGATTCCCCTGTCCGCCGTCTTCGACTGGGCCCGTCCACAAGACATTCCCGTGATCGTGATCCCCGGCGCCGACCACTTTTTCCACCGCAAGCTCAATCACATCAAGCACCTCGTGATTGCGCTGTGGCATGGTGACAAACCCGCCATCGCAGCAGATGATCATTGAAGTGTGGGCTTACTACCGTCACCACAGCTATAATTGATCCGTTTTTTCCACGCGGCCATGTCAGTAGCAACAACATGGCCCCCAGCCTTCATCTTTTTCGCAGACCAGCCTCCATGAAAAAACTTTTAGCGGCACTGGCCTCCAGTGTACTTTTCCTATCCGCCGCCTACGCCCAGAGCGTTCCAGCCCCGACCATCGCCGCCAAGTCCTGGCTGCTGCTTGACGCCACGAGTGGCCAGATCATTGCTTCGCAAGATCCGGACGCCCGCATCGAGCCGGCCTCATTGACCAAGATCATGACGGCCTACCTGACGTTTGCCGCTATCCGCGAAAAGAAACTGGCGCTGGACCAGAAAGTGAATGTCTCCGTGCGCGCCTGGAAAGTCGATTCGAGCAGCTCGAAGATGTTCATCGACCCGGCCACCCCCGTGTCGATCGACGACTTGCTGCATGGCCTGATGATTCAATCGGGTAACGACGCCGCCGTGGC
Source organism: Janthinobacterium algoris (assembly GCF_051380935.1). NCBI lineage: Bacteria > Pseudomonadati > Pseudomonadota > Betaproteobacteria > Burkholderiales > Oxalobacteraceae > Janthinobacterium > Janthinobacterium algoris. Next base: position 17,614 of record NZ_JBNYXZ010000022.1, read on the forward strand.
GCTGGCTGAAGCCGTCGCCGGCGATGAAGGCACCTTCGTCGTGCTGATGAACCGCGAAGCACAACGCATGGGCTTGAAAAACACGCGTTTTGCCAATCCGCATGGCTTGCCTAGCCCCGAGAACTATTCCACAGCGCAAGACTTGTCCGTGCTGGCCAAGCGCGTGATCGCCGATTACCCGGAATTCTACAAAATCGATTCCGTGAAAAGCTTTACCTACAACAAAATCACCCAGCCTAACCGCAACCGCCTGCTGTGGCTGGACCCAACCGTCGACGGCATGAAGACGGGCCACACGGAAGCGGCCGGCTATTGCATGATCGCGTCAGCCCGCCGTCCAGGCGGCACCGGCGAGCGCCGCCTGATCTCCGTGGTGCTGGGCACCACGTCCGACCAGGCCCGCACACAGGAAAGCCAGAAGCTGCTGAACTGGGGCTTCCAAAACTTCGATACGGTCAAGCTGTACTCGAAAGGCCAGGCCGTGGCCACGCCGGAAGTGTGGAAAGGCTCGAAAGGCACCGTGAAAATCGGCTTCGCCCGCGATGTGCTCGTCACCGTACCCAAAGGCACGGCTGCCAAGATGAAACCGGTGCTGGAACGCAAGGACCCGCTGGTTGCGCCACTGGCTGAAAACGCCCCTGTCGGCAAGCTGAAAATGATGGTCGACGACAAGGTTCTGCTGGAACTGCCTGTCGTGGCACTGGAAACCATCAACCAGGCCACCATCTTTGGCCGTGCCTGGGATTCGATGCGTCTGTGGATGAAGTAATTATTTCTTGTACTCCATAAAAAATGCCCGCAGACGCTGCGGGCATTTTTTTCGTCTTGCGCTACGTCAAATTACTTCAGCGGCGCATCCTTCAGGTGCGGCTGACGCGCCACGGGCGGGAAGGTGCCGTGGCGGCCTGCCGCAAACGTCGCTTCCGTCTGCGATGCTGCCACCGGCATAGCCACCTTGCGCACCTTGGCCACCTGCGCCGCCGTCACGGGTGCGCCGCGGTTGCCCCAGCTGGTCTGGATGAAAGTCACCACCTGCGCAGTCTGCTCATCGTTGAAGATGTCGGCATACGGCGCCATCGTCAGCGCCGACGGCGCCATGCGCGTGGCCGGCACGGCGCCGCCCGACAGCACGATATTAATGGCCGACGTGGGATCGCTCGTCTGCAGCACGGCATTGCCGGCCAGCGCAGGGAAAGCCTTGTCGTAGCCCTTGCCGTCGGAACGGTGGCAACCGGCGCAGCGGTCCAGGTACAACTGTGCGCCCTTGGAATTGACGATACCGCGGAACAATTGCTTGCCCAGCTTGTCATCAGCGACAAACGCCGACGTGGCCGGGTTCGATGGCGGCAATGACTTCAGGTATTTCGCCATCGCCGCCAGGTCACCATCCGTCATGTGCTGCATGGAATGGGCCACCACGTCGTTCATGGCGCCGAACGAGGCCGTATGGCTATTGCGGCCCGTTTTCAGGAATTCGGCGATCTCGGCCGCGCTCCAGCGCGCCAAGCCGCCACCATGTTCATTGCGCAAGGAGGGCACGGACCAGCCGTCGATCACGCCACCGCCCGCCAGGAAGGTGGTGTTACCGGCGTCCGTCAGCGATTTTTCCTGCATGCCCACGCCGCGCGCCGTATGGCAGGCGCCGCAGTGACCCAGGCCCTGCACCAGGTAGGCGCCGCGCAGCAATTGCGCGTCGCCCGTGGCCGGAGCCTGGTAAGGCTGCGGCGTGGGCGCAAAGGCCCAGCGCCAGATGGTCAAAGGAAAACGCATTGACAGCGGCCACGGAATATCGGCCGCCTTGTTTGGCGTCGGGTCCGCCTTCACGCCATGCATGAAGTAGGCGTACAGCGCTTGCATGTCCGCCTCGCTCAGACGCGAGTATGACGGGTACGGCATGGCCGGATAGACGGTGTAGCCGTGCTTGGTCACGCCGGTGCGCATCAGCTTATCGAAATCGGCAAAACTCCAGTCGCCGATGCCGGCCTTTTTATCTGGCGTAATGTTGGTGGAATACACCTTGCCGATCGGCGTTTCCATGCCCAGGCCGCCCGCGAACGGCTGACCTTTCGTGCCGGCGGTATGGCAGGCGATGCAATCGCCGGCGCGGGCCAGGTATTCGCCCTGGCGTATCAGCTGGGCGTTCGGGACGGTGGCGGTGGTAGCGGTGCTAACCGCGCTGGCGGACCAGGCGGTGCTGGGAGTACTGGCGGCGAGCGCCAGCAGCAGCGCGCCCACGGTAGTGGTGAATGTGTTGTTCATCTTCTTGTTCTTTATCAAGCGACCAGGGGACGGGGATCTTTCAGGTATTGCTCGCGGATGGCTTTGGCCGACCAATAGGTCAGCGCACAGGCGAGGCCCGTCGGGTTGTAGCCGATGCCGACCGGGAACACGCTGGAACCGACGGCAAACACGTTGTGCACATCCCAGCTTTGCAGGTAGCGGTTGACGACGCTGGTCTTGCGGTCCGCGCCCATGGCCGTGCCGCCCGCCCAGTGGGTGGTCTGGTAATTGCGCAAATCGAGGTGGTCGCCCACGCTCTTGACGGAGACTTTGATAGCTTCCGGGTTCATCGCTTCGGCCACCTTCATCATCTTGTCGGTAACGAAACGGCTCATCTTGATGTCGTTTTCCTTCCAGTCGAAGGTAAAACGCAGCAATTGCTGGCCATACTTGTCCGTGTAGGTCGGGTCGAGGTCGACATAGCAGTCGCGGTAAGTCATGTTGGCGCCATGGCAATCGAAGGACACCGTGTTCAGGTAGCTCTTCTTGACAGCCTTTTTCCAGGCCGAACCCCAAGCGGGCGTGCCATCCGGCGTGGCAATGCCCGAGATCGGCTTCGAGCCGGCCGGGTTGCACCAGGCGGGCGAGCCGCCCACAAAGCCCAGCGGGCCATGGTCGAAGTTGTCGCCATTCCAGTCATCGAGCGCGACCCCGGTGCCGCCGGCGCCGATGAAGGGGTTGGTGTTCGTGTCTTCCTTGAAGAAAGTCTGGATGGTGGACATCATCTGGTAAGCGATATTGCGCCCCACCACGCCTTCATTGCTGACGGGATCGTATGGCTTGCCGATGCCCGACAGCAAGAACAGATGCGCATTATTGTAGGCAAAGGCGCTGGCGATGACCAGGTCGGCCGGCTGCTCGACGGCCTGGCCATCCGCATTGATATAGGTCACGCCCGTTGCGCGTTTTTTACTACTGTCGAGGTTGATGCGCACGACGTTGCAATTGGCGCGCAATGTAAAGTTCGCCACCATGCGCAGGGCCGGCATGATGTTGACGTTGGGCGAGGCCTTGGAATAGTTGTAGCAGGCGTAGCCGGAGCAGAAACCGCAGAAGTTGCACGGTCCCATCTGGCAGCCATACGGATTCGTGTACGGGCCGGAGGCGTTCGATGAGGCATTGACAAACGGGTGGTAGCCGACGGCCTTGGCCGCGCGGCGGAACAGCTCGGCCGTGTACGGCACTTTTTGCGGCGCCAGCGCGTAATTGTCGGAGCGGTCGCCCTCGAACACATTGCCGTCGCCGACGACGATGCCATTGACTTTATACGCCTGGCCCGAGGTGCCAAACACTTTCTCGACGAAATCGAAGTGCGGCTCCAGTTCGGCGTAAGTCACACCAAAATCCTGGATCGTCATGCCTTCGGGGATGAATTTCTTGCCATAGCGGCGTTCGTAGTGGCTGCGGATTTGCAGCTCTTCCGGCAAGACGCGCCAGTGCATGCCCGACCAGTGCAAGCCCGCACCGCCCACGCCCGTGCCGGGTTTGAAGGCGCCGATCTGGCGGTACGGCACGGCCACGCCGGTGATGCTGTGGCGGAAGGTGAACGTGCTCTTCGACATATCCTGGAACAGCTTGCTGCGCTGGATGTAGGTCAGCTCGTCGAGGGTCTTCGGATAGGCGCCGTCCGGATAGGTGTCGCGGTACTCGCCGCGTTCCAGCGCGACCACATTCAGGCCCGCTTCCGTCAATTCCTTGGCCATGATGGCGCCGGTCCAGCCGAAGCCGACAATCACGGCATCGACAGGCTGCATTTTCAAATCTGCTTTGATATCACTCATGATGGTTTTTCTTTTTCTTTGATCTGGTACAACAAAGTTACGGTTACAGGCTCAGGCAATCGACACGGGAGGAAGCGGGTATTTTTTCCCGTACTGTTCCACCCAATCCATGTAGTCGGCGCGCGCGCCGGGGAAACCCACCATCTTCCAGGCCAGCATGTCTTTGTTGCCACCGTGCACGGGGTCGCAAAAGTAGCCTTCGCGCGTATTTTGCAGCAGCTGGTTGAAGAAGATCTTCGATGGCACCTCGCCGATGTCCAGGGTACCCTTTTGCAATTGCGTGATGACGGCATCGCGCTCGGCCGCGTTCAACTGCACGAAAGGCTTGCCCGACTGCTTGTTGACGGCCGTGTTCACGCCGGCCAGGGCGCTCTTGTACAGCGCGCGCGGCGCCATGTGGAACTGGTAGCCGAATTGTTCGATCGAGGGCACGAACGGCCCCTGCATGTACCACAGCGCGCCATACGCGTAAGGCGTGTTCATCTGCGAGTCGATGAATTCATGCACACCCGATTCCAGCGCGCCCGGCCCTTCGGCGTCGGCGGGAATCAAGCGATCGACCAGTGCGCTCAGGGTGGCCCATTCGGTGGCGTCGAAGAAGCGCGGTTTGTAGGCAGGCTGGTCCTTGGAGACGGCCATGGCCAGGCCGCCGCCGGCACCGGCCAGCAAGGCCACGGCAGGCGCGGCGCCGACGGCCTTGCGCAAGAAGTTACGCCGATGGGGCGAAATCCCGATGATTTTCATAGGTTTTCCTCAGGCGGCGCGAGCCGCCACAGTGATGGATGTGGGAGTCAGAAAGAAAATGCGGGCAAGCGCCGCTGAGATTGCAGATTTCACGTAGAGATGACTGGGGGGTATCGCGGCGCGGCGCGGCGCATCCACTTGCCGGTTAATTGATCAAGGTTGATCAAGGTGATTGACAAGCAGTTGCTTTGCATTTACGGTGCACATCGTACCATAATTAAAATAAATATTCAGAGACAGGTTCAAGGTGATTAAAAATGCAGCAGCGCCGCGTGGACGTCCGCGCAAGGCGGGTGTGGAAGATGCGGTGCTCGAAGCGATCGTCATGCTGGTTAGGCAACATGGACTGGAAACGGTGACGATACAGATGGTGGCCGATGCGGCTGGCGTGGGACGCCAGACGATATACCGGCGCTGGCCGCGGCGCGAAGACATGCTGCTTGACGCGCTCGTCAAGCGCACGGCGGAAAAGCTGCAGCGCGCGCTCGACATGCCGGACGGCCAGGAAATCGAGGCGATCTGCGCGCGCATCTTCGACAACCTGAACGCCGATGGCCGCTTTACCTGCGATTTATTGGTGCTGATCCACAACGATGCGGCGGCGCAGCTGCGCTTTCGCGAGCAGATCGTCGCGCCGTGGATCAGCCTGGTGGTACAGCGCCTGGTGAACATCGGCGTGCGCGCCGACCTCGACCTGCGTTTATTTGCCTTCATGCTGCAATCGGCGCTGGTGTACCAAATGCAACTGGGCGGCCAGCTCGACCTTGCGCTGCAGGAACGTTGCTGCCGCTTTATCCGCAGCATGCTGTAGCACTGGATATAATCGTGGCGAATACTTCTTCACCACCACCAGAAAGCCAGCCCATGAGCCATGTATTTTCCGCCAGCCTGCAAGCACCGCGCAGCCGTTTGAGTAGCAACGGTCCCGAACTGTCGCGCATCGTCGCCGGCATGTGGCGCATCGGCGAGTGGAATATGACGGCGCAACAACGCCTGGCCTTCATCGAGCAATGCCTGGCGTTGGGCGTATCGAGTTTCGACCACGCCGATATCTATGGCGACTACAGCGCCGAAGGCCTGTTTGGCGAAGCGCTGGCCCTGCAACCGGGTTTGCGCGACAAGATGGAACTGGTCAGCAAGTGCGGCATCAAGCTGCTCTCGCCGCACCGTCCCGGACACGCCATTCAGCATTACGACACGAGCGCGGCGCACATCACCAGTTCCGTGGAACACACCTTGCGCCAGTTGCACACGGACCGCCTGGATTTGCTGCTGATCCACCGTCCCGATCCGCTGATGGATTTCGACGAGATCGCCGGCGCGTTTACCCAATTGAAGAAAGATGGCAAGGTGCTGCATTTCGGCGTGTCGAACTTCAGCCGCCACCAGTTCGAGTGCCTGCACCGACGTTTCCCGCTGACAACAAACCAGGTGGAATTCTCGCCGCTGCACGTGGCGCCCCTGTTCGACGAAACCTTCGACGGCTTGCAGGATGTGGGGCTGGCGCCGATGATCTGGTCGCCGCTGGCCGGCGGCAGGCTGTTCCAGGGTGGCGATGCGAATGTGGAGAACTTGCGCAATGTCATCAAGCAGATCGCCGACCAGCTGCAGCGCCCGTTTGCCAGCGTGGTGTTTGCCTGGATCATGCAATTGCCATGCCGCCCGCTGCCGCTGACGGGCTCGGGCCGCATCGAAGCCGTGGGCGTGGCCGTGGAAGGTACGCAATTCACACTCAGCCGCAGTGACTGGTTCGCCATCCTGCGCGCCGCGCGCGGACACGAGGTTGCCTAGTCTATCTCGTCCGGGTCGTTGAATACCTGCGGCAGCGCAATGCCGCGCCAGCCCAGATACCAGGCCAGGTTCAGCGCCAGGGTGGCGGCGATGTAGACGGCGAAGAACAGTGCGAAGAAGCTGGTCTTCAGCCACACCAACAGGGCGACGGCAACGATCAGCACCAGCAGCGCGGCCAGGCTTTTCTTTTGCTTGGAGCTGGGGAAACGCAAGGTCGACACCATCAGGCTGCCCACGCCCACCAGCAGCAACATCAGCAAATAGCTGTGCAGCATGGAATCGATGGGCGCCGGCCAGGCCACCACCACGGCCGCCACACAGGCGGCACCGGCCGTGATCGGCATGCCGACAAAATACAGCGGGTCGGTACGCCCGACATTCACATTGAAGCGCGCCAGGCGCATGGCGCCGCAAGCGACAAAGAAGAAGCTGGCCATGCCGCCAAAGCGCAGCAGCAGCGGATCGTGCACGCCCATCTGCACAAAGCCGTAGCAGTACAACAAGACGGCCGGGGCGCAGCCGAAATTCATCACGTCGGCAATGGAATCGAGCTGTACGCCGAACTGCGAACTGGTGTTCGTCAGCCGGGCCACATAGCCGTCAAGCGCATCAAACACCCCGGCGAGCACCAGCAGCGCCGCAGCCAGGCGATAGGCATCCGCGTCGCCCACCGCGGCGTTATCGACGGAAATGACGATGCTGGCAAAGCCGCAGGCTATCGACAGCAAAGTCACCATGCTGGGCAAGGCGTACTTGGCGCGCTGCAGGCGCGACTTGGGCAATGTGTTCAAATTATGGGCAATCAAAGTAGCGGGAATGAGGCAATGCAGCGGCAAACGCTGCGCTACGCTCATTCTACCCTGTGCAGCCACGGCACCGTCTGCGCACGAGCGGGCGGCATATCTTTTCATGGATGCTCTACGACAGATCAAAATGCCTTAGAATCGTTTCACAGGGCAGCACACCGGCCCCCATCTCTGTCCGCCTACCTATACAGGAGTCAACTTGATTGTCTCGTCACTGCGTTGGAAACACTGGATACCCGCCCTGCTGAGCGCAGCCCTGTTGAGCGCCTGTGGCGGAGGCGGCAGCGACAGCCGCAATGCTGCGCAAACCACCTCAACTCCGGCCGGGCAGCTGGTACAGGAACCGGGCGCTCCCGTCTTCAGCAACAATATTGCTACCGATGGCTTCAACTGGTTCAACTACCGGCGCAGCCAGGTCGGGCTGTCGCCACTGGCGCGCAATGGCTTGATCGACAGCGCCGCCCTGGGCCATTCCAGCTATCTCAATCTCAACAGTACGGTGGCGCACGAACAAGTGCTGGGCAAGCCCGGCTTTACCGGCGTCAAACTGGGCGACCGCCTGGCCAAGGCCGGCTACGTCGTCACGTCGCTGCAGGGCGAAGTCATCGCCGGCGCGAGCAACACGTCCGGCTTTTACCTGGCCGAAGAACTGGTCACGGCCATCTATCACCGCTTCGTCATTTTCGAGCCGCTCTTCAAGGAAGGTGGCGCGGGGGCGGCCGTCAGTGGCGCCGGCTACGCGTATTTCACCACCGACCTGGCAGGCAACCGTAACTATGGCCCCGGGCTGACGGCGGCGCAAATCGTCACCTATCCCTTTGGCGGACAGCAAAAGGTGGCCGTCAGTTTTTCCAGCGATAACGAAGCGCCCGATCCCGTGCCGAACCAGGACGTGGTCGGCTACCCGATCAGCGTGCATGCCAACTACGGCACCAGCGTCAGCGTGACGGCGTTCAGCGTGCGCCAGCGCGGTGCCGGTACGGACTTGACGGTGCGCCTGCTGACCAGCGGCAGCGATGTGCATACGCCGGTCTCGGCCGCATCCATCATTCCGCTGGCACCCTTGAGCGCGAACACCAGCTATGACGTGAGTTTCATTGGCAAAGTCAATGGCGCGGACATCACGTACAACTGGTCATTCAGCACACGCTAGCCTGGCATCGCATGGCAAGCGGGCGCGGTATTGAGGACGACAGGATGTAAAATAGTGCTTCCTGCTTTACTGACAGTGACAAGTTTTGGGGCTCTCTGCACAGCATGCTGAAACCACACGCCACTTGCGATGATGATGCCGCCGTCGCGGCATCCAACATGGTTCGTATTCTCGACGTCGAGAACGGACTGGGCCGCATCATGGGCGACCGCATCCTGTACCTGAAAATCCTGCGCCGCTTCCTGCATGACCACAGCACCACGCCGTGCCAGATCCGCGCCGAATTCGACGCCGGCAACTATGCCTGCGCGCGCCTGAAGGCGCATACCCTGAAGGGCGCCGCCGGCATGATCGGTGCGCACCACGTGCATGGCCTGTCGGCAACATTGGAGTCGGCACTGCGTGCGCAGGCGCCCGATCTGGCCCAGCAGATGCTGCAACTGGAACTGGCGCAAGATCAATTGCTCGGTGCGGTCAGCAGCATGCTGGGCACGCCGGAAGCGACCCATACGGCGGCGCAGGACGTCGCGCCCGATCCAGCCGCCCCCGCCATCCAGTTGCTGCTGGCGCGCCTGGCCAGCCATCTGCGCGAAGGCGATGGCGCGGCCATCGACATCCTGGAAAACTCGGCCAGCCTGCTGGCCGCCAGCCTGGGCGTGCACGTCTACCAGGAAGTGGCTGCCGCTGCGCATGAGTTCGACTTTGACGGCGCGCTGGCGGCGCTGCTGCGGCGCCGCTAGCGCTCAGCTGCTGTACTGCGCCTCTTCCGCATACGCCACGCAACAACTCTTGCAACAGAAACGGCGCACGGCATCGAGCGGCTTGTCGCAATACCAGCACGCGCCTTTGGGCGGCAAGGAGGCGATCAATTCCGGCATGGCGGGCAGTGGTCGCGCCACTACCTCATCCTCGCATTCCACGACATCCGGCTGTTTGCTGTCCATGGCGCTTCCTTTCCTAGCGGCACTTCAAGGCCGCTCAGCAAGATTACGTCAGCGCAGTTTGCAGCCCATGACATTTCTCAACGGCGGCCACGCTTGCCCCAACGGCACGCTGAAATTTCCGAACGACAATGTTGTCACTTAACACTACAATCCGTGTTCCGTTCACTTGCGCGTTCGCCATGAAACCTATCCCTCTACTGCTCTCCTGCTTGCTGCTCAGCGCCTGCGCCACGCGCGCGCCCACCGCCTACACCCTCAATTCGGGTGCCGAACGCACGCCGGAACAACTGGCAGTGGTATTCGAACACGCCGACCTGACCCTGCGCATCGACCCGGCCAGCCGCAGCATCACCGGCGATGCGCGCCTGACCTTCCTGGCGACCCAAGCGATCTCGCGCTTCGCGCTGGACCTGGACCGCAACCTGCCGGTCGATACCATCGAAATCGACGGCAAGGTGCTGCGACCGCAAGACTATGCCAACCCGGATGGGCGCCTGAGCATGACCTTGCCGGCCACCGTCGCGGCAGGTGCGCGTACCACCATCCGCATCGTCTACCACGGCGCGCCGCACGTCGCCGTGAAAGCGCCGTGGGATGGCGGCATGGTGTGGTCGAGCACGGCCGCTGGCGCGCCATGGATCGCCAGCGCCGTGCAAGGCGAAGGCTGCGACCTGTTCTGGCCCTGCATCGACCACCCGATGGGCAAGGCCCAGCTGATCGACCAGCACATCCAGGTGCCGGCGCCGCTGGTGGCGGCCGGCAACGGCATCGCGCTGGGTATGGATGAGGCCGATGGTTGGCGCAGCTGGCACTGGCGCGCCAAGCATCCGAGCACCTATGGCATCGCCCTGAACGTGGCACCCTACCGCAGCCTGCAGGGCGAGTATGCGAGCCGCTACGGCAACCGCATCCCCCTGCAGTTCTGGTACCTGCCGGAAAGCGAGGCCAAGGCAAGTGCCCTGTTCGCGGAATTGCCGCCCATGCTAGATTTTTTTGAAAGCACCATCGGCCCCTACCCGTTCGGCGACGAAAAAGTCGGCATTGCCGAAACCCCGCACAAGGGCATGGAACACCAGACCATCAATGCCTATGGCAACAAATTCGCCAGGACCAGCTACGGCTACGATGAACTGCTGCAGCATGAATTTGCGCATGAATGGTTCGGCAACCAGCTAACCAACAGCAACTGGGACGATATGTGGCTGCACGAAGGCTTCGGCACGTATATGCAACCGCTGTACATGCAATATCTGCGCGGCGATCAGGAATACTTTGCTTCGCTGCAGCAAATGCGTGCCGGCATCGTCAACAAAGCGCCCATGGTCTCGGGTAAGCCGAAAAGCGAGGAAGAGGTCTACGATTTGAAAAAGGGCGGGCCGGGCGGCGACATTTATGTGAAAGGGGCGCTGGTGCTGCACACCTTGCGCGGCCTGCTTGGCGACGAGGCCTTCTTCCGCGCCGTGCGCCTGCTCGTGTACGGCACGGAACAGCCGCAGCCGGGCCACTTCCACCCGCGCTATGGCAGCACCAAGGAATTCATGGCCATCGTCAACAAAGTCACGGGCAGCAATTACGACTGGTTTTTCCAGGCCTATCTGTACCAGGCCGCGCTGCCAGAGCTGTCCGCCGTGCGTGACGGCGACACCTTGCGCCTGCTATGGAAGACTCCTGCCGACATCGCCTTTCCGATGCCAGTGGAAGTGCGTATCGGCAAGGAAATCCATACCGTTTCCATGTCGCTGGGCTTTGGTGAACTGCCCCTGCCGGCTGGCGCCACTTACACACTCGACCCGCACTCACGCGTGCTGCGCCGCGCCGAGCATATCGAGATGTTCCATCAATTCAGGGAAGAACAGGCCAAGCGCAAGAAGAGCTGAGCAGCCACAGACCAGGGCAGCCGCTATTTCCGGAAACTGCGCACCGCGTCATTGGCATTCTCGGCAATGATTTTTTGCAGCGTCGGCTGTCGCGCATACTTGGCGGACAGCCGTTTCCACTGGCGTTGCGCCTGGCCGCACGATTGCTCGATGGCTTGCGTGATTTCGCGCTGGCGCGCCTTGTCGTGCTCATCCCATTCGCCGGCAAAGTGCTCGCACATTTGCGCATGCTCAATGAATTGCGCCACGTCGCGCGGCAGTTTTTCCTCGGCCGTCGCCAGCAAGGGCAGACAGCACAGCACGCAAGCGAACAGTCTTTTCATCATGTCCCCTTACTTGCCGATGCAGAAACGGCTGAAGATCACGCCCAGCAAATCGTCAGGCGAAAATTCGCCCGTGATGCTCGACAGTTGCACCTGCGCCAGGCGCAGCTCTTCGGCGAACAGGTCCAGCGACTGGTCATCCTGCGCCGCGTGCGCGGCAGCGATGTTCAAATGCTTGCCGGCCGACTTGAGCGCGATCAAATGGCGTTCGCGCGCCAGGTACAGCGATTCACCCGTCTGCTGCCAGCCGGCGATGCGCAGCAGCTCGGCGCGCAGCAAATCGATACCGATGTGCTCGTGCGCCGACAGGTAGACGTGCGTGGCGTCCGGCAAGCTGTCGACGCCGGGCTTGTGGCCGGACAAATCGATCTTGTTCCACACGCGCACCACGGGCACGCCTTCGGGGAACGCGGCAACGATGGTTTCATCGGCCAGGGTGGGACCATGGTCGGCGTCGAGCAGATGCAGGATCACGTCGGCCTTGCCGATTTCACCCCAGGTGCGTTCGATGCCGATGCGCTCGACGGCGTCGATGGTGTCGCCGGCGCTGCGGATGCCGGCCGTGTCGATGATGTTGAGCGGAATGCCTTCGATCTGGATGGTTTCGCTGACCTTGTCGCGCGTGGTGCCGGCGATCGGCGTGACAATCGCTACATCGGCGCCCGCCAGCGCGTTCAGCAACGACGATTTACCGACGTTGGGCTGGCCGGCCAGCACGACATTCAGGCCTTCGCGCAGCAGCGCGCCCTGCGCCGCCTGGGCAAACACTTTATGCAGCGCGTCGATGACGGCCTTTAATTGACCGCGCGCATTCGATTTTTCCAGGAAATCGATCTCTTCTTCCGGGAAATCCAGCGTTGCCTCGACCAGCATGCGCAAGCCCGTCACCTGCTCCACCAGCGCGTGGATGGTGTTGGAAAACGCGCCCGACAGCGATTGCGAGGCGGACTTGGCCGCCGCTTCCGTGGACGCGTCGATCAGGTCGGCCACGGCTTCGGCTTGCGCCAGGTCAAGCTTGTCATTCAAGAACGCGCGGCGCGTGAATTCACCGGGTTCGGCCAGGCGCAAGCCGCTGTCCTTGCCCGCTTCCAGCACGCGCGCCAATAATAATTGAAGCACCACAGGGCCGCCGTGGCCCTGCAATTCCAGCACGTCTTCGCCCGTGTAGGAATGCGGGCCCTTGAAATGGATGGCGATGCCCTGGTCGATAATGCTGCCATCGTTTTCCGTAAATGGCAGATAAGTGGCATGGCGCGGTTTCAGTTGCTGCGCGCCGAACAGGGCCGTCATCAGGGGAGCGAGGTTTTTGCCGGAGGCGCGTACCACGCCGATGCCGCCGCGTCCGGGTGCGGTGGCGATGGCGGCGATAGGGGAAGAGTCGAGTTTCATGGGGTTATTGTAGTGTATTCGGGAAAGGCGGCAGGAGCCGCGATATTTTCAGCGACAACCCGGGGGCACCTGAGGGGAGAGGTCAGTGGAAAGCCGGCAAAACCCACTTTTTTTTGACATCGTACCCAGTGGGTACGATGTCAAAAAAAAGCCCGCGCGAGGCGGGCTTTCTGTTCGCTGGCCGGAATTACTTGGCGGCGACCGCGTATTTCTTGGTGATCACCCATTGCTGGCCGATCGACAGGACGTTGTTGACGACCCAGTAAAGTACCAAGCCCGACGGGAAGAAGAAGAACATTACCGAGAATGCCAGTGGCATGAACAGCATCATCTTCGCTTGCATCGGATCGGCCGGAGCCGGGTTCAGCTTGGTCGTGATGTACATCGAGATCGCGTACAGCACGGGCAAGATGCACCATGGGTCATGCTGGGCCAAATCGGTGATCCAGCCTATCCATGGCGCGCCGCGGATTTCCACGGACGCGTTCAGCACCCAGTACAGGGCAATAAACACGGGCATCTGGATCAGGATCGGCAGGCAGCCGCCCAGCGGATTGATCTTTTCCGTCTTGTACAGCTCCATCGTGGCCTGGTTCATCTTTTGCGGATCGCCTTTGTAGCGTTCGCGGATGGCTTGCATCTTCGGCGTGACCAGTTTCATCTTGGCCATGCTGCGGTAGCCGGCGGCCGACAGCGGGAAGAACGCCAGCTTGATCAGGATCGTGAAGGCAATGATGGTCCAGCCCCAGTTGCCCAGCACGCTGTGGATCTGTTCCATGACCCAGAACATCGGCTTGGCGATGATGGTCAGCCAGCCATAATCCTTGACCAGTTCCAGGCCAGGCGAGACCGGTTCGAGCAGGTGCGCGATTTGCGGACCCGAATACAGTTTGCTGTCCATGCTGGCCGTGGCGCCGGGCGCCAGGGTAGGCAGTGGCAGCACGTTGCCGATGGCGTACAGGTTGGGGCCGACCTTCTTGGTGAAGATATCGCGCTTGGCATTTTCAGGCGGCACAAAGGCGGATACAAAGAAGTGCTGCGAAATCGCAAACCAGCCGCCATTCGCCGTGGCAGGGTGCAGGCCCTTCATGGCGTTGTCGTTGCCCTTCTTCTCGTCTTCCACAGCCGCTTTTTCGATTTTCTCGAACGTCAGCTTCTGATACTTGTCTTGCGGCGTGTACAGGGTCGGACCCGTGAAGCTGCTGTTGAAGAACGAGTCGCCAACCGGCTTGTTGCCGTCATGCGTCAGTTGCAGATATAGCTGTGGCGTGACAGGCGCGGCACCCACGTTGGCCACGTCATGGCGCACGTCGATGACGTAGTCGCCACGTTTGAAAGTGAACGTCTTGGTCAGCTTGACGCCGCCTTCGACCGCTTCCATCACCAGTTGAATCTGCTTGCCATCGGCCAGGGTACGCACGCCAGGCTGCACGGTGAAACCGCTCGCGTGGGTAGGGAATGGACCGCCGACCAGGCCCGATTGCGCCAGGTAAGTATGGTTCGGGCCTTCGTCGAACAACACTTCGTTTTGCTTGCCATCGTCAGGCTGGCACCATTTGAACAGGCCGAAGCAGCCGCCAAACCAGCCCGGATTGCCCGCGCCCTTGAATTTCAGCAATTCCAGACGCTTGACCTGGCCGCCCAGGGTGTCGATATCGACCTTGATGACGTCGGTGGTGATGGTAATCACTTCGCGCTTGAACGCGGCGGAATCGACAGCCTCACCCGGCAGGGCAGGCACGCCTGCCGCAGCCGCGGCAGCCAGGGCATCCGTCTTGGCAGGGGTCGCTGGCGCCTTGGCGGTTTGTTCCGTGTTCGCGGAGAACATCGACGGCTTGCCGTTCGAGATCATCCATTCGTTCCAGAGAATTACCAGCGAGACGGAAAACACGATCCACAGGATGGTACGTTTATTGATATCCATTAGGGTATTTGTCAGGAGTGGTTGCAACCGCAAGCGGTCGTTGAAGATTGTTTAGCATCGGCCGGCGGCACCGGGTCGACACCCCCTTCATTCCAGGGGTGGCAACGACACACGCGTTTGGCAGCCAGCAGGCTGCCTTTGGCGGCGCCGTGCACGCGCAACGCTTCCATCGCGTAATGCGAACAGCTCGGATAGAAACGGCAATTCTGTCCCAACATGGGGCTGATCAGCAACTGATAAGCGCGCAGCAGGAACAGCAACAGGGTTTTCATGGCGCTGACGGTGGTGGCGCAGCAACAGAACGGGCCTGGGCGGCGATTTGCGCCGCAAACAGGCGGCTCAATTCTTCACGCAGCTCGGCTTTGAGCCGGGTCGTGGTGGCCGGGCCATCCTTGCTGTTGACGGCGCGCGACAAACGCACCACGCAGTCGACCGGCGGCATCGCGCTGTTGCGAAACAGCTCGCGCGTGACGCGCTTGATCGTGTTGCGGGTCGCCGCGCGCGGCGCGAAACGCTTCGCCACAACGACGCCCAGCCGCGCATGCGGCAATTGATTGTGTCGGGTGTACAGCACAAAATGCGCTGTTTTTTGCGAAGGGCGCAAACGAAAAACGGATGAAAATTCATCCGTTTTAACGATACGCCGAACGCGCGCGAAGTCGTGTGAACCTTCGCGTTGATTGCCGACTGGAGTACAGCTAGCCACGCGATCAGCTGTCAACGACAAGCCTATACGGCCAGACGTTTGCGGCCCTTTGCGCGACGTGCGTTGAGCACATCACGGCCACCACGGGTAGCCATACGAGCGCGGAAGCCGTGCGTACGCTTGCGACGAACGACGGAAGGTTGGTAAGTACGTTTCATGTTGGTCTCGCTAAAAACAAAAAAAATGCAAAATCGGGTCTGACGTCCCGTCAGTTTTTGGTGCCAATGACAATCGCGCACTTATGCCAAGGCACAAGCTGGCCAATCTCATCGCCCGCTTAATCCACGCTTAGTCCATATTGTCGTTCCAAATGAATAAACACGGAATACGGGCGGGGAACCCTGAATTATTCAGCATATGCCCCCCTCTTGTCAAGGATTGCCGTGATCGCCCGGAAATTTGCGCGCCGGACCCCGTCTGCCGGCAAGCCCCCGCCACACCCCGCGCCAGCACTGACTGTCACGGGATAACCGGGGGATAAGTCGCCTCTTATACACACGGCGCCCCACCCTGGCACAGAAAAATAACAGCCGTGCCTGTGGATAACTTTGGCAGTCGGGAGTAGAATAGCGCGTTACGTGTGGCGAGCCCTCGCGCGACGCCGGCCTTGCAACACGGTGAACGCAGGGCAGAATCGATACGCCCTCCCACACCTTTTCACATAGACATACATGGATAATTTCTGGCAGGCCTGTTCCGCGCAGTTGGAACTGGAGCTGACACCGCAACAATTCAGTGCGTGGATCAAACCGCTTATCCCTCTCGATTACGAAGAGGGCAAGCTGCGCATTGCTGCGCCCAATCGCTTCAAGCTCGATTGGGTCAAGACCCAGTTCGCCAGCCGCATCACTGCGCTGGCCATTCAGTACTTCGAAGCGCCCACGGAAGTGCAGTTCGTGCTCGACCCGCGTCTGGCCCTGCCGAAGAAGCCCGTCACTACCAGCACCCCGGCCAGCGATCCGAATGGCGGCGCGCCCAGCGCGCGCGCCGCGGAGCCGCAGCCGAGCGTGCCGGAACTGAGCATCGGCGCAGCGCCGCGCCGCGAGCAGAGTCGCATCAACACCGACCTGACCTTCGACAGTTTTGTAACGGGTAAGGCCAACCAGCTGGCGCGCGCCGCCGCCATCCAGGTAGCGAACAATCCGGGCGTGTCGTATAACCCGCTGTTCTTTTACGGCGGCGTCGGCCTGGGCAAGACCCACTTGATCCACGCTATCGGCAACCAGGTGATGGCCGACAATCCGGGCGCGAAGATTCGCTACATCCACGCAGAACAGTATGTTCGAGACGTAGTGACCGCTTACCAGCGCAAGGGTTTCGACGACTTCAAGCACTATTATCACTCGCTCGACATGCTGCTGATCGATGATATTCAATTCTTTGGCGGCAAGAGCCGCACGCAGGAAGAGTTTTTCTATGCGTTCGAGGCATTAATTGCTGCGAAGAAACAGATCATCATCACCTCGGATACGTATCCGAAGGAAATCACGGGCATGGACGACCGCCTGATCTCGCGCTTCGACTCGGGCCTGACGGTGGCCATCGAACCGCCGGAACTGGAAATGCGCGTGGCGATTTTGCTGAAAAAAGCCAAGCAGGAAGGCGTGACCTTCTCGGACGACGTGGCCTTCTTTGTCGCCAAGCACTTGCGCTCGAACGTGCGCGAGCTCGAAGGCGCGCTGCGCAAAATCCTGGCGTACTCGCGTTTCCATGGCAAGGACATCACGATTGATATCGTCAAGGAAGCCCTGAAGGACTTGCTGTCGGTGCAGAACCGCCAGATTTCCGTGGAAAACATCCAGAAAACGGTGGCCGACTTCTTCAATATCAAGGTTGCCGACATGTATTCGAAGCGCCGGCCCGCGAATATCGCCCGACCGCGCCAGATTGCCATGTACCTGGCCAAGGAATTGACACAGAAGAGCCTGCCGGAAATCGGCGAGCTGTTCGGCGGCCGCGACCACACCACGGTGCTGCATGCCGTGCGCAAGATCGCACTGGATCGCACCAAGAACCCGGAATGCAACCACGAATTGCATGTGCTGGAGCAAACCTTGAAGGGCTAAGCACCATTTGGCAAGACTGGCTCAAAACGTGCTTTACCCTTATTATCTGGGAGGGCACCGCAGCCGGTCTGTCGGGGCTCCCTATGGCAACAATTGTTAAATTAATACGTTAAACGTCGTACTGTTCAACCTATACATTGAGGATAAATATGCAATTGGTCAAAACCACCCGAGATACCCTTCTCCGGCCACTGCAGATCGTGAGCGGTATTGTCGAGCGTCGGCACACTATGCCGATTCTGGCCAATATCCTCATCCGCAAAGACGGTGAAAATGTCTCCTTCCTGTCGACCGACACCGAAGTGCAGATCACCACGCACGCGGAAATCGGCTCCGGCGCGGACGTCACGGGCACCACCGTGGCCGCGCGCAAGCTGCTGGACATTTTGCGCGCGCTGCCCGAATCGGGCGACGTCACGATGACCCTGCTGAACAAGCGCCTGACCGTGCAAACGGGCAAGTCGCGCTTCGCCCTGCAAACCCTGGCGGCAGAAGAGTTTCCAACCGTGCAACAAGCGGAAAGCTACAACGCCTCCGTCACCCTGCCGCAGAAAACGCTGAAGCACCTGTTCAACATGGTGCATTTCTCGATGGCGCAGCAAGACATCCGCTATTACCTGAACGGCTTGCTGCTGGTTCTGGATGGCAATCATGTCATCGCCGTGGCCACCGACGGCCACCGCCTGGCGTTTTGCCAGGTCGCCACCGAGCAGACGTTTGCGCGCCAGGAAGTGATTATTCCGCGCAAGACCATCATCGAACTGCAGCGCCTGCTGGAAGAGAACGATGAGCCGGTGCAGCTGGACATCGCCGCGAACCAGGTGAAACTGACCTTTGCCGACATCGAGCTGATCTCGAAGCTGGTGGAAGGCAAGTTCCCCGATTACACGCGCGTGATTCCAAAAGGCTACAAAAACGACTTCACCATCGGCCGCGATGAACTGCTGCGCTCGCTGCAACGTGCCGCCATCATGACCAGCGACAAGTTCAAGGGCGTGCGCTGCATCATCACCCCGGGCAGCATGAAGATCAGCTCGACCAATGCGGACCAGGAAGAAGCCGTCGAAGAGCTGGAAATCGACTACGGCGGCGATTCAGTCGACATCGGCTTCAACGTGACGTACCTGCTGGACGTGCTGAACAACCTGAAATGCGAATACGTCAACATCGCGCTGGGCGACTCGAACTCGTCCGCCCTGATCTCCATCCCGGACAATGCCGACTTCAAGTATGTCGTCATGCCGATGCGGATTTAAGCGTAACCCAATGCAAAACTGGGGTCTGATCCAACAGGGTCAGGCCCCGCAATCAGCAATCGTTATTTGAGAAAGCAGTCCATGTCCGAGAATCCACAAGACACCCCGATCCAGGCCAAAACGGAAGAATACGGCGCCTCCTCCATCCAGATCCTGGAAGGCCTGGAAGCCGTACGCAAACGCCCGGGCATGTACATTGGCGACACCTCGGACGGCACCGGCTTGCACCATCTGGTATTCGAAGTGCTGGACAACTCCATTGATGAATCGCTGGCCGGCCACTGCACGGACATCCACGTCACCATCCACAGCGACAATTCGATCTCAATCACCGACAATGGCCGCGGCGTGCCGACCGGCCTGAAAATGGACGACAAGCACGATCCGAAGCGTTCGGCGGCGGAAATCGTCATGACCGAGTTGCACGCGGGCGGCAAGTTCGACCAGAACTCGTATAAAGTCTCGGGCGGTTTGCATGGCGTGGGCGTGTCCTGCGTCAATGGCCTGTCGAAATTGCTGAAACTGACCATCCGCCGCGATGGCAAAGTGCATCACATGGAATTCGTGCGCGGCGTGCCGCAAGACCGCCAGATCGTCATGGTGGGCGACATCGCCACCTCGCCGATCAAGGTCATCGGCGACACCGACAAGCGCGGCACCGACGTGCATTTCTGGGCCGACGAAGAGATTTTCACGCACGTGGAATTCCACTACGAAATCCTGGCCAAGCGCATCCGCGAACTGTCCTTCCTGAACAATGGCGTCAAGATCAAATTGTCCGACCAGCGCACGGGCAAGGAAGAAATCTTCGCCTTCGAAGGCGGCACGCGCGGCTTCGTCGAATACATCAACAAGGCCAAGTCGGTCTTGCACCCGACCATTTTCCAGGCCACGGGCGAGCGCCTGTCGGACCAGGGCACGAACATCTCGGTCGACGTGTCGATGCAGTGGAACGATGCCTACAACGAACAAGTGCTGTGCTTTACGAATAACATCCCGCAACGCGACGGCGGCACCCACTTGACGGGCTTGCGCGCGGCCATGACGCGCGTGATCAACAAATACATCGATGAACACGAGTTCGCCAAGAAGGCGAAAGTGGAAATCAGCGGCGACGACATGCGCGAAGGCTTGACCTGCGTGCTGTCCGTGAAAGTGCCGGAACCGAAATTCTCGTCGCAGACGAAAGACAAGCTGGTATCGAGCGAAGTGCGCGGCCCCGTCGAAGAGATTGTCGCCAAGACCCTGGCCGATTACCTGCAAGAAAAACCGAACGACGCCAAGATCATTTGCGGCAAGATCGTCGAAGCAGCGCGCGCGCGTGAAGCGGCCCGCAAGGCCCGCGACTTGACGCGCCGCAAAGGCATCATGGACGGCCTGGGCCTGTCGGCCAAGCTGGCCGACTGCCAGGAAAAAGACCCCGCCCTGTGTGAACTGTACATCGTCGAGGGTGACTCGGCAGGTGGCTCGGCAAAACAGGGGCGCGACCGCAAGTTCCAGGCGATTTTGCCGCTGCGCGGTAAGGTACTGAACGTGGAAAAAGCCCGTTTCGAGAAAATGCTGTCGTCCGAGCAGATCACCACCCTGATCGCCACGCTTGGCACCTCGATCGGACCGGACGAATTCAACGTCGAAAAACTGCGCTACCACCGCATCATCATCATGACCGATGCGGACGTCGACGGCGCCCACATCCGTACCCTGCTGCTGACCCTGTTCTACCGCCAGATGCCGCAACTGGTCGAACGCGGCCACATCTATATCGCGCAACCGCCGCTGTACAAAGTGAAAGCCGGCCGCGACGAGCGCTATCTGAAAGATGACGCCGAAGAAGCCAGCTACATGATGACGGTGGCGCTGAACACGGCCGTGCTGGTGCCGCGCACAGGCGCGGAAGGCATTTCCGGCGAGACGCTGACGGAACTGGTGCGCAAGTTCAATCTGTCGAACACCATCATGACGCGTCTGACGCGCGTCATCGACCGCGCTGCCCTGACGGCCATCATGACGGGCGTGCAGCTGGACCTGTCGACCCTGGACCTGGCGGAAACCTCCGCCCTGGCCCTGCAGACGGCCATCAACGACAGCGCCGTGCGCGTGCATGTGCGTTCTGACGACTTGTCGGAAAAACACATGCTGCGCATCGAGCGCATGCACCACGGCAACATCAAAGTAACGGCCATCGACGCCGACTTCGTGCAAGGCCCCGATTACGCCGTGCTGAGCAGCGGCGCCGCCACGTTCGAAGGCTTGATCGGCGAAGGCGCCTTCGTGCGCCGCGGCGAAGGCGAGCGCATCAAAGAAATCGCCGTGGTCGACTTCCACCAAGCCATGCAATGGCTGCGCGACGAAGCCGAACGCACGGTCTCGAAACAGCGCTACAAAGGTCTGGGTGAAATGAACCCGGCCCAGCTGTGGGAAACCACGATGGACCCGACCGTGCGCCGCCTGCTGAAGGTACAGATCGAAGACGCCATTGCGGCGGATCAAATCTTCACGACGCTGATGGGCGACGACGTGGAACCACGCAGAGCGTTCATCGAAAACAACGCGCTGCGGGCGGGGAATATTGACGTGTAAGATTTGTCGGGTGACACGGAAAGTGAAAACTATGCCAAGTTAGTGAAAAATCCGTGTCATAGATAGTGAAAAAAAATGCCAACTGACCAGTTGGCATTTTTTTTGCGAGATTCATCGCCCGTGACAAATAGACTATCTAACGCTTTATGTACCGTGCTTGCATCAGTGGTGAACAAGCGGACGACCTATTGTGTGGGAAAACCGATGGAGACGCGGCGCTTTAAGCGTCGGGAAGCACGGTCTTGTGGCACCATTTCATTTTCTTGCCGCTGCCGCACCAGCAAGCTGTATAAGGGCCGAAGTAGGGGAATCGATTAGAAATGCGGGAATGCATGAAGGCCATTTTGTCTACCATCCGGTCATACTCGGCCGCCTCGGTGCCCGTAAACTGAATCTCCCCGTGCTGTTCCGCGCGTTCCCCGCGATTGAGCAATTCGAACAGTTGATCGAACATCGCTAGGTATTCTTCGGTTTCACTGTCCCGGGCGACCGCGCGTCGTACATTGTTGACCTGAACGCCTTTGTACCGTGCTGCATGATCTGGCAAAAACAGTATGCGTTGCGTGGCTTCCGCCTTCGGCGCAACGTCAACGAATTCTCCAGTGGGCATGCGCCAGACCGAATGGAACTCAGCCTCGACGAAAAGGCCGGGCAACTCCCACAAAGTCCATCCAAGAACCGCATCTCCTCCCTGCTGGGCAACCACGGAGACGGGGTCAGGTCCGCCATTACGACACGATCTCAGCCATGCCGATATTCAAACCTCTGCGCAATCTCAGCGCCAATGCATCATTACGCAGCACATCGCTGGGGTTCCAGAGTTTCTGGACAATATCGTTGTCGTTCACTAGCTTGTTTCCTGATTCAAAATGTTGATGTAAGCACCATAGGCATACACGCGGTTGCGTTTTTGGCCGGTCACTTCCTGCACCATGCCCAGCGTACCTGCCATGGCATCGAGCGCCTTGCCCACCGTCGCGGAGGTCAAGCCGGTGGTCTTGCTCAAGGTAGCAATATTCAAGATGGGATGCGCAAACAGCGCATCGAGGATTTTCCTGGCCGACCCCGCCAAGCGCCCGAGTTCCGCCAGCCGCGCCTTGTCTTGCGCCAGCAATTGCGTCAGCGCCTGGGCCGTGCTGACGGCCTGATTGGCGGTGGCGGCGATGGCATCGGCAAAGAACAGCAGCCACGCTTCCCAGTTACCGCTGATGCGCACCTGTTGCAGCAAGCTGTAGTAGGTTTCACGATGCTGTTTGAAAAACACGGAAAGATACAGCAGCGGTTCCTGCAAAATACGGGCTTCCATCAGTATCAACGGTATCAACATGCGGCCGAGGCGGCCATTGCCATCCAGGAAGGGATGGATGGTTTCAAATTGCACATGCGACAATGCCGCCTTGATGATGGCGGCAGTCGGCTGCGGCACGTCGTTGATGAAGTTTTCCAGTGCCGCCCAGCAGTCAGCGAGCTGGTTAGCGGGCGGCGGCACGAACGTTGCCTCGTCGGCGCGATGGCCGCCGATCCACACCTGATTGCAACGAAATTCGCCAGGGCTGCGCTGCACGCCCCTGCCCGACGTCATCAGCACTTGATGCACTTCCGTCAGCAATCGAAAACTAATGGGCTGCCCTTGCCGTATCCGTTCCACGCCCAGCGACATCGCCTTGACATAGCACGAGACCTCTTGCACATCATCCAGCGGCACGCCAGGCTGCCCTTCTATCTCATACAGCATCAGGTCGCTAAGCGATGATTGCGTGCCTTCAATTTGCGAAGACATGACGGCTTCCTTGCGCACGTAGCTGTACAGAAACAGCCGTGCATCGGGCAAGAGCGTGCTGATGGCATCGAGTCGTCCCAGTGCGATCAAGGCTTCGTCCAGCCGGCTTTGCAGCTTGCCGTTCAAGTCCAATCCCGGCGTGGGTGGCAGTGGCAAGGGTACAAAGGCCTGGCACGCCACACCACCGGCAATGGTCGATGTGTAGGTCCCCGTGAGTCCACGTTGCATAGGTTCGCTGAAGTTAAAATGAATGGAGGCGTTATTTTAACTTAAAGAGAAAAATGAAATAATGAAATCCTTATTTTATGTTGCCGCCATCAAGCCGCCTTCGGCCACAGCACTTCCCCAAAGGTTTGCAACACTTGTTCCAACTTGCCGTCCAACATCGCGTTAAGACGCCGACGATGCTGGCGGCGATATCCTGATTGGTCTTGCTGCGCCAGACGATTTGCAGCATGGCCTCGGTATAGCTGTGTTGATCGAGCAATAAGCGCACTTCCTTCATAATGTGGCGGCGGCAGGACAGTAGCTGCCGATTTCCTCGCCAGGATCACCATTCCCCCCGAGAAACCAGTACACTAGTTCCTGAGCGCAACTAATTTTGTGCGCGCGCCAAGCCGCCTGCCTTTGCCGGGAGGCGTCCCTGCCGCAAGGCTTGTTGTCTGCCTGGACAAATGCCATGTTCACTTCGCGCAGCCTGTCTCCTGCCTTGTATTACCTGTTCTTTTCAGGAGAACGGGAGCAGCAGCAGCGCTTTTTCAAGGAACTGCATTTCATTTCAATAGCCATCCTGACGTTTGGCCTGGCCTGCTGGCTGGTCACGTTCAGCCTGACCTTGCCGCGCGCCTCACTCGAACATGCGCATGCCGCGATGGCCGTGACGGGCATGGTGGTCGGGCTGGTGCTGACCAAGTATGCGAAGTCGCTGCAAGCGATCATCGTCAGCGGCACCATCAGCGTGCTGTTCATTGCTTTCGGCTTTCGCGTGCTGATGTTGGGCACGGAAGACCCCGCTTTCTGGGTATTGCCGCTGGGCGTGATGATCACCCTGACGACGGCGCCGATCTTTAGCGGCATCGCGTATTACCTGGGCGTATCGCTGGGCGTGTGGGCCATCCTGGGGCTGGGACAGTTTCCCGTGCATGCGGGCCAGGCCGACCAGCATTGGCCCGTGCTGGCCGTTACCATCAGCGTAATCATCGGCCTGGCGCTGAATATCTATTTTCTCGTCTTGCGCATCCATAACTACCGTGCCCAGCGCGAACTGACGACGATGGCCTACAAGGATGGTTTGACCGGGCTCAACAACCGACGCATGTTTACCCAAAGCGCCCGCGTCTTGCAGCGTACGGCGCACACGCCCGCGTATTTTTTAATGATCGACATCGATGACTTCAAGCAAATCAACGACGTGTACGGCCATGACGCGGGTGACGAAGTGCTGAAAAAAATCGCCGAAGTGATCGCGGGGCTGTCGGGCGAGCATCTATGTGGTCGTCTGGGCGGCGAGGAGTTTGCCGTCATTTACCTGGGCGAAAAGAACGCGGCCTGCGCCTTTGCCGCGCAACTGGTTGACAGCGTCGAGGCAGCTTTCGTGCCGGAACGCAAGGTGTCCGTCAGCATCGGCATGGCGGAAATGATCAAGGAAGCGGACTTGTCGCACAGCTACCGGCGTGCCGATGAGTCGCTATACCAGGCCAAGAAAAGCGGCAAGAACCGCTACGTGCTCAACGCCGCCTGAACATCGCCGTCGGGCGTGGCATCGAGCAGCGCCAGCAAGGCTTGCGGCGAAATCTTCCAGGGATCGCGCTGCTTGGAGTCCACCTCATCCCAGCTGTCCTGGGCGCCGATCTTGAGGATAGTCAAGGGAATGTCCTTGCTTTCAAAGAACGCCAGCATGCGGCGAATCAATCGGCTCACCTTGGCGTACTCATCTTGATACAAGGAGCAGGTATAGAAACAGCCCTTCTCTCCCATGCGCAATTTCCTGGCCACGCCGAGACGCGAGTGGACCACATACTTGTGCAAGAACTCGCTGACTACCTCATCGTCAACGGGAATACTGCAGGAAATGGTGATCTGGGCCATGGCAACGGGGGACAGTGATTCAATAGCCAAGCTTAGCAGAAAGCGATTTATTCCTGAAATGCTACGATCGCGGCGCGCGCATGCCGTGCTGACCTTGTTTTTGCCAGCGGGCGCAGAGGACGAGATGGCCGCGCCGCTGCTGGTGTGCCGCAGAGGCTGGCGCAGGCTGCGCCGGCACAGCGGCAAAGCATTGCTGCGGTGGAATACATCACGACCCGCCCCGGCCAGCCCGGCTGGGAGCCGCGCGACGTGCCACCCGGCTTTCCCGCCAGCTTGCTGCACCTGCTGCTGCCGAATGCGGAACTCAACAGCAGTTTCAGCGGCGGCAAACGCATCGCACCGGCCGGCCTGGCCGGCTTGCCCATGCGCACGCCCACGGAAGCGGCCGAGGCGGGCGACGAGCCCATGCCCGATGCCTGCATCACCCTGCGCAGCTATGCCGACTTCCACTGGGTGCTCAACACTTACGCCAAACTGGCCAAGGGCGCGCAAGTGAAGGGGCATGACGACAAGGTCGTGTTCACCGGCAGCGATACCAGCGGCCGCTACACGGTGACCTTGCGCGAGCCGGACAAGGAAAACGGCGTGTTCATCACCGTGGCCAGCTGGCGGGAAAAATAGGCCGGAGGGGAGTTCGGACAAGGGAAAGCATTGCCATTACGCACAGGAGCATGGCATTTTGTCATTTTGCGGTATGATTTCCGGCCGTGCGGCGCGGCCCGATTCCTGCCTTGCCCACCCAGTCCGTTAAGCCAGCCACGCTTGCGTAACATCCTGCCCTAAGGAATTCATATGTTCGGTTTTAACTTGCGCGTTGCCAAGATGGTGTGGACGGCTTTCCTGATCGCCTTCCTGCTATTTCTCACCTACAAGGTCTCGTCAACCCTGATCGTGGTGGTCTTTGCCATTTTCTTCAGCTACCTCGTGTATCCGCTGATCGGACTGCTGGAACGGTATGGACCGAAGCGCCTGCCGCGCACGGCCGCCATCGGCATCGTCTTCCTGGTGGTGATTTTGCTGGTGGCGGTGTTGGGCTCGATCTTCGGCGCGCGCATCGAGGAGGAAGCGATCAAGCTCAGCGATCAGTTGCCGACTCTGCTCAAAGGCAACAACTTTGCCGAGCGCATCCCTTTGCCGGAATTCATGGAACCCTTGCGTGCGCGCCTGCTGTCATTCATGCAGACACAGCTGAGCAGCGGTACCGGACAAGCCATGCCGCTGGCGAAAGAACTGGGCTTGACCGTCATGCATGCGGCAAGCAACCTGATCTATCTGGTGCTGGTGCCCGTGCTGAGCTTTTTGCTGATCAAGGAAGGCCCGGACATGCGCGACGGCTTGCTCTCCTTGCTGAACCGCCCGAACAAGAAACTCTGGGGCGCCATCATCGATGACCTCGACATCTTGCTGTCGCGCTATGTACGCGCCCTGCTGCTATTGTCGATCGCCACTTTTGTGTCTTACAGCATCGCCTTTTCCCTGATGGGTGTGCCGTACAGCCTGCTGCTGGCGGGTGCCGCCGCCCTGCTGGAATTCATCCCGTTTGCCGGTCCGCTGGCGGCCGCCATCATCGCCGTTGTCGTGGCCGGCTTCAGCGGCTTCGAGCACGTGTTCTGGCTGATCGGCTTTATCGCCGCCTACCGTTTGTTCCAGGATTACGTGGTCAACCCGTACTTGATGAGCGAAGGCGTGGAAGTGAGTCCGCTGATGGTCATCGTCGGCTTGCTGGCCGGCGACCAGCTGGGTGGCGTGGTCGGCATCTTCCTGTCCGTACCCGTGATGGCGGCCATCAAGATCGTCTTCGTGCGCGCCCGGGCGGCCTTGCAGGCACGCCACGATGCGCTGGAGAAAGCGGAACAAGCGGCAGAGGAAGCGCGCGCCCAAGCCTTGGCCGAGGCGGCGCTGCTGCAGGACCAGGGCAGCAAGGCCACCCTGCCAGCGCAGTAACTTAGAACTCTTCCCACTCGCCGCTGTTGTCTGCGGCGGGCTTGGCCGGACGCGGTTTTGCGGCAGTGACAGGGGCTGCCGCGGCGCGGGACGGCGCCAGGCGCAGTGCGGGGCGTTTCAAGGCCGTGCTGGCGGCGGCCATGACAGGCTTGCGCAAGGCAGGCTTGGGCGCTGCCGGGCCGCTATGGTTGGCGTCGAGCTTGAAGATGCTGACCATTTCGGCCAGCGCCGCCGCCTGCTCCTGCATCGACTCCGAAGCGGCTGCCGCTTCTTCCACCAGGGCCGCATTCTGTTGCGTCACGGTATCCATTTCCGCCACGGCTTGATTGATCTGGCCGATGCCCAGTTCCTGCTCACGGCCGGCGGCGCTGATTTCGCCCATGATGTCCGTCACGCGGCGGATGCTGGAAACGATCTCGTCCATCGTCGTGCCCGTTTGACTGACCAGCGTGCTGCCGGCGCCCACGTTCTGTACCGACGCTTCGATGAGCACCTTGATATCCTTGGCGGCGCTGGCCGAGCGGTGCGCCAGGTTGCGCACTTCCGTGGCGACGACGGCAAAGCCACGGCCTTGCTCGCCGGCACGCGCCGCTTCCACGGCCGCGTTCAGGGCCAGAATGTTGGTCTGGAAGGCGATGCCATCGATCACGCCGATGATGTCGGCGATCTTTTTCGACGATTCGCTGATGGTGCCCATGGTCTCGACCACTTGCGCTACCAGCGCGCCACCCTTGACGGCCACGTCCGAAGCGGAGACGGCCAACTGGTTCGCCTGGCGCGCATTGTCGGAATTCTGCTTGACGGTCGAGGTCAGCTCTTCCAGCGACGAAGCCGTTTCTTCCAGGCTGGAGGCTTGCTGCTCCGTGCGGCTGGACAAGTCCAGGTTGCCCGAGGCGATTTCATTGCTGGCCGTGGCGATGGCGCCACTGCCGTCGCGCACGCCGCGCACGGTGGTCGACAGGCGTTCCTGCATTTTCTGCAAGCCCGTCAGCAAAGCGCCCATCTCATCGTGACGCGTGATGACGATGTCATTGGCCAGGTTGCCGTCCGAAATGGCGTCGAAATGGCGCAGTGCCTGGTCCAACGGGCCGAAGATGGCGCGCAGCAGCAAGATGCTGGAAATAATGGTCAGCAAGGCGCCCACTACCATGCCGATGATGGCCATGGTCACTTGCGTGCGGTAACTGGCTTGGCTGTCCGCATACATTGCGGCGGCTGAGGTTGCCTGGAATTGCGTCAATGTTTCGGCTGCCTGGTCCAGCGTGCGGTAGAGGGGCGAAAGGCCCGTCATCATCAGCTTGTCCGCCTGCTCGATATTGTTCTCGCGCAAAGCCTTGCCCATGGCCAGCACGCCATTGTTGATATAGTCGCTACGCTTTTTGTCCATGTCGTCGGACAGGCGCTTTTCTTCCGCGTTTTGCGGCAAGGCCAGGTACGCCTTCCAGGACTTGCTCGACGCTTCCAGGAATTGCTCGGAGCGTGCCAGGGTCTCCTTGGCATCCGGCGCATCCGGGTGCACCATCACGCGATCCATCGTGAAACGGGCACGGCCCAGGGCAATTTGCGACTCGCCGATGGCTTGCGTCGATGCCAGCTGATTGCTGTAGACCTCGTTGAGAGTATTGTTGGCCGATTTCAAGCTGATGATACTCATGACGCCCAACACGGCGATCAGCAAGCCCAGCACACTCATGGTGGCAATCAGGCGCATTTTTATTGTTATATTTGACAGCATGCTATTTTCCTTGGTAAGGGCGCAACCATGCTTGCGCATGCCGGACGGAAGCACAAGCGCCAGATGGGCGGGACAGTTCTTAATTGTTCAGGACAAAATTCGGTCGACGGAGCGTTACTGGCGGCTGGGGGAAGGCGGCCCGCTCATCATCGTCAGGAGTGAAATACAGGGCAACAGGGTTGAGGTTTCCTGTACTTTTAATTTCCTAACTGCAAGATACAGGGAAAAATTACCAGTAGCAACATCCAGCATGGATTTTCACGCTTTGTAACAAGCGGATGATGTTTTTTGCGCAGAACTGGCATTCCGCTGTCGTGCGCGGTCGCGCCGGAATGCCAGGTATGTTAATAGACGGTTTCTTCGATGAGCTGGCCATCGTCGCGGAAAGACTGATGCAGCCCCACCTTCTTGCCCATATTGTAGGCACCGATCTGACTGGGCTTGCCGTTTTGGAAATTCTCAATGCTGACGCCATGCAGCACGCCCTTGTTCCAGTTGCGGTGAAATTGCGGCAATTCGCCGTCCGGATAAAACAGGGTTTCCGCGCCATCGCGCTTGCCGTCGGCAAAGGTACCCTGGTAACGCCGCTTGCCATCCGGATAAAAACTTTCCATCATGCCATCGAGCACACCCAGGCGGTAATGCTCGACCAGTTGCAGCTGGCCATCGGCCGCATATTGCTCCAGCTTGCCATCGGGCTTGTCATCGAGCATGGTCAGCACTTGCCTGCCACCGTCCGGCGTCGCCTTCTTCCACGGCCCCTGCTTGACGTCATCGACGTAGTTACCGCCACCGCCAGGTTGGATCCACTGACCCTGCTTCTTGCCATTTACATACTGTCCCTGCCATTGCACCACGCCATCGATGCGGCGCTCGCTGGGTCCATTCAAGCGGTCTTTCACAAAATGGTCATAACCGGTGAAACTGTGCATGTCCGCTGCACGCCATTCGGCCACGCCCGGGCTCACTTCCCAACGGCCCGTGCGCTGGCCTCGCTGCATCATGCCCGTCGTCGTTTCATCGCCGCTTTCATACGTCCATGGCCCTTCTGCCCTGTCGTCGACAAAGGCGCCAAACGAGCGGATGGTGTTCGGCTCTTCGTAATGCCATACGCCGGTACGCTTGCCCTGCGCATACTGGCCGCGGGCAAGCACGCTGCCCACGCAGCAGTTCACCTCGTATTCGATGAATAGCCCATCCTGGCTGGCGGCAAAGCGCTGCGGCTGCGTTTCCCAGGTGATCCACTTGACGTGGTAACTGGGTACGCGGCCCCCTTGCCTATCCTTGCCCAGCAAGTAGGTGACGGTAAGGAAATGGCCCTCCTTTTCCTGGAAGGTTTTTTTATAGGCAAACGCGGGCGCTTCCGTTGGCTTGCCCGGCAACAACTCACCATCGATATTGAAATAGCCGACCAGGGTGCCATGCGCATGCTCGATGGCGTCGAACTCGGCCACGCCCGAGGGCGCGTACGCGATGCTGTAATCGATCAGCTGCAGGGACGCCAGCGCCGCGCGCACCCGCGCTTCATCCATGGCGGCGGCACCGCGCACGATGGCGTCCAGCGCGGGCTGCAAGGTGGCCACCTTGAACATCTTGCCGCCGCTGCGTTCGTAGCGGTAGGCATGCAAACCATAGGCATT
Organism: Janthinobacterium algoris; assembly: GCF_051380935.1. Classification (NCBI taxonomy): domain Bacteria; kingdom Pseudomonadati; phylum Pseudomonadota; class Betaproteobacteria; order Burkholderiales; family Oxalobacteraceae; genus Janthinobacterium; species Janthinobacterium algoris. The sequence goes on from NZ_JBNYXZ010000022.1 coordinate 48,421, forward strand.
AGCACTGCGGCTGAGTACCAAGGTGGTCTCGCCTTCGCTGTCGAGGTCAAGCTGGAACACGGCTTCGATGCTGGCCTTGCCGTATTTATCCAGGTTCATGCGCTTCTCGCTGCCTTCATTGCACTGGCAATAGTAGCCGTTGACCTCGCCATTTTCCCGCAGGAAGGCCAGCACCACGCCGCCATCGCGGCGCTCGACGGCGCTGGCGGTGGCCATGGGGGCGCCGTCATAGAATCGCGCTGCAGCCTGCGCCGGCGCCAAGGCGCCCAGCGCCAGCAGCGCCGCCATCGTGTTCATCAAAACTGTTTGCCGCATGTCAACTCCACTGCCGAAAAGCGCCATTATGCATGGCCATTCAGGCAAGACCGGACACGCCAGGACGCCGGCGCCACAGGGGCCGCTGCACCGTCTGCGCCAGCAGCACGCCCAGCAGCGAGATGCCGCCGCCGACCAGGTGATAAATATGCATGCTTTCGTGCAGCCAGACGATGGCCAGCAAGGCCGTCAGCAGGGGCAAGAGGTTGACATAGATGCTGCAGCGGTTCGGCCCCAGCAGTTTGACACCTTCGATCCACAGATAGGACAGCACGATGGATGAACCAATGCCCGCATAGCCGATCAGCGGCAAGGTGGTGGCATCCAGCCTGGCGCTGCCGGGCGGCAGCAGCAGGAACAGCGGCAGCATGCAAGCCAGGGCCGCCAGCGCCTGGCAATAAATGGATTGCCAGGCAGGAATGGATAAACGCCAGCGGCGCAGCAGCACGCCGTACAGGGCAAACACCAGGCAAGCGAGCAGCATCAGCGCATCACCCGCGTGCACGCCCTGCTGCAGCAAGGCCAGCACATCGCCGCGCCCCACCAGGTAGAGCAAGCCGCCAAACGACAGCACGCCGCCGGCCGCCATGCCCACCGTCAGGCGCTCGCCCAGCAGCAGCACGCTGAGCAGGGCCGTCATCAGGGGTGCCAGCGCCGTGACGATGGCCATATTGGTGGCCGTCGTCGATTCGGCGGCGCGGTAAGACAAGCTCTGGAACAGCGCCATCGACATCACGCCGCACAGGGCCAGCTGCCACCACTGGCGACGGATGGCGGCGCGGTTGCGCCACAGGGGACGGGCGATAAACGGCGTCATCACCAGCAAGACCAGCACCAGGCGGTAAAAGGTAATGGCCGTGGGGGCGATGCTGGAAGCGGCCAACTTGGACACGATGACGTTACCAGCCCACAGCAGCATGGCCAGAAACGGATACAGATAGGCGCGCACAGGCATGTGTAGCTCCGGGAATAGTTACGGGTATTCATCTTGCCCCAGACGCGTCGCGCCTTCTCGCGCTAAGATGTCTGTACCTATCGCAAAACTGACCTTTTTTGTATGGATTGCACCTCCCCCGCCTTTCAGGAATTGTTGCCCGTCACGGCGCGCGCCATGGCGCTGGCCGTCGACTATGCGCATGGCCACGTAATTTCCGTGCACCGCCACACGCATGCACAGTTGCTGTATGCCATCGAAGGCGTGATGACCATCGAGGCGCAAGGCGGGCGCTGGGTGGTGCCGCCCACGCGCGGCGTGTGGCTGCAGCCCGGCATCGCGCACCAGGTGCGCATGAGCGGCGCCGTGAAAATGCGCACCGTCTTCATCGACTGCGCCAGCTCACCCCTGCTGCCGCGCCACAGTTGCGTGCTCGACATCAGCCCCCTGCTGCGGCAATTGATCGTGGCGGCCGTCGACATCGCGCCCGATTTCACGGAAGGCAGCCGCGACTGGCATCTGCTGCAATTGCTGTTGCACGAGCTCGACAGCTTGCCCGTGCTGCCCCTGTATTTACCGTTACCCGTGGATGCGCGCCTGCGCGGCATCTGCGCGCGGCTGATGGCGCAACCGGGCGAACAGCAGAAGGTGGCGCACTGGGCGCAGGAACTGGCGATCACCGAGCGCAGCCTGCACCGTTTGTTCCAGAAACAGACAGGCATGCGCTTTGGCCAGTGGCGCCAGCAGGCGCGCCTGCTGCGGGCACTCGAACAATTGGCGCATGGCAGCAAGGTCATCGATGTTGCCATGGACAATGGCTACACCAGCCAGAGTGCGTTCAGCGCCATGTTCAAGAAGCATTTCGGCACCACGCCGACCGCGTTTTACCAGGCAAAAGTCATCGCAGCGTAAAAAAAATGCTGCTATGCATCAATAATCATGGGAGATAGTCTCCGCGCTTGTTATCATCGCAAGCCTTATCGCACCGCGCCCATCCTGGCAGCGGTGTTGACCTTATTTCACGCCACCATGACACAGAATTTCTTCCAGACTTTTATCCTGCTCTTGCTCGTCACCGACCCGTTCGGCAACGTTTCCCTGTTCGTCAATGCCCTGAAACGGGTACCGGTCGAACGGCGCTGGAAAGTCGTGGTGCGCGAATGCATGATCGCCTTCGGCATCTTGCTGCTGTTTATGTTCTTCGGCCGCCATTTCCTGAACGCCTTGCAATTGTCGGAAGTAGCGCTGCGCATCGGCGGCGGCGTGATCCTGTTCCTGATCGCCATGCGCATGGTGTTTCCGCAGCCCAACGCCGGCAATAGCGACCACGAGATGGGCGGCGAACCGTTTATCGTGCCGCTGGCCATCCCTGCGCTGGCCGGCCCGTCGGCACTGGCGACCGTGCTACTGTTTTCCTCGCATGAAATGAACGAAGTCATCGCCCACGTGGCGGGGCTGACGGCCGTGGCAGTGGTCTGGCTGGCCGTCTTCCTGTGCGCCGAACGCTTGCAGCGGGCGCTCGGTCCAAGGGTCATGACGGCGTTTGAACGGCTGATGGGCTTGATTTTGACGGCGATGGCCATTGAAATGTTGCTCGCTGGCATACGCGCGTTCCTGAAATCCGTTTAATTTATTCAGCTTACTATTGTCATTCATCCACTGAAGGAGTCCAGCATGAGCCGTTGCGCCCACCTTTGCCTGATGGCCGATTACAACCAGTGGATGAATGCCAAAGTCTATGCGGCCGCGGCCGGCCTGCCGCCCGGCGAACTGCAGCGCGAGCGGGGTGCGTATTTTGGCTCCCTGCTGGCCACCTTGAACCACGTGATGGTGGGCGACACCCTGTGGCTGCAGCGCTACGCGCAGCACCCGGCCGGCTTTCCCTTGCTCGACCCCATCCGCGCCATCACGCCGCCCGCATCACTCACGCAGCCGCTGTTCGCGGCCGAGGATTTTGCCACCATGCACGCGCACCGGCAATGGCTGGACCAAGTCATCGTCGACTGGGCCGCCTCCATCACGGAAGCCGACCTCGACCATTTGCTCGACTACCGCAACAGCAAGGGACCGAACCGGCGCGAGTTTTTCAGCCTGCTCATGCATTTCTTTAATCACCAGACGCATCACCGGGGCCAGGCCAGCACCCTGCTGTCGCAAGCGGGCGTGGACATCGGCGATACGGATTTACTGTTTCGCATCCCCAACCATATTGCCGACTGACGGCAAGCGGTAGTACCACGCTTTCAGCGCAATCAATGCCATCGCCAGCGCACCCAGCAGCGCACCGCAGCCCAGCGCCCCCGGCATGCCGTAGCGGGCGATGGCCATACCACCGGCCAGCGCGCCCACCGTTACACCCAGGTTGATGGCGGCGATATACACGCCGATGGCAAACGCGGGCGCCTCGCGCGCTTCGCTGCTGAGCCACACTTGCGTCACGATCAACCCGCTCGTATGCGCCGCGCCCCAGAACAGCAGCAAGACAGCCAACGCTGCCCAGCCGGCACCAGTGTCCGCATACCGATACAGCAACCAGTACGCCAGCCCCAGCAGCACGGGCTGCAGCAAGACCGTGCGCAGCACATGCGTACCCAGCTGGCGCCCCGCGAACAGATTACCGGCCACGCCGCCCACGCCAAACACCGCCAGCGCCAGCCCCGTCTGGCGCGCCGACAAGCCCGCTTCCTGCTGCAGATACGCGGCCGCATACGCATACACGGCAAACATCGCGGCAAAGACAAAGACGGCGGAGGCAATCGTCAGCCACAGCGCGGGCTTGCGCAGCACGGCCAATTGGCGGCCATACGCCATCGGCGCCTCGTGCGGCATGTCCGGCAAGAACAGGTACAGCCCCAGCGCGGCCAGGACATTCACCAGGGCGCAGGCCAGGAACGATGCCTCATAGCCATACTGCGCGGCGATCCACGTCGTCAGCGGGATGCCCAGCACCATGCCCATGCTGGTGCCCGTAAACGCATGCGCGCCGGCCCGCGCCGCTTGCTGCGGCGGATACAGGGCGGCGGCGGCCACCATGGCCAGCGAGAAATACACGGGATGGAACAGGGCCGGCACGATGCGCAGCGCCAGCAACACCTCGAAGCGGGAGGCATACGCCGAGGCCACGCTGGCCAGCGCGAACACCAGCAGGGAGACGATCAGCACACGCTTGCGGCGCCAGCGCGTGGCCAGCAGCACGAGGAAAGGCCCGCCCACGGCGATCACCAGGGCGAACAGGCTCACCAGCGATCCCGCCTGCGCCGCCGTCACGCCGTAGCGCTGCATGATCATCGGCAAGATGCCCACCACGCCAAACTCGATGCAATACACGCCGAACAGGCCCAGCGCGAGGAAGACGATGGGCGTCATTGCCCTTGCTCCACGCCATACACAGCCTGGCACAGTTCCATCACGAACGGACCCGCCATGCCTTCCAGCGCCGTATTCGTGAACGCCACCACAGACAGTTCTTGTGCAGGGTCAACAAACCACGCGTGGCCATACGTGCCGCCCATACGCCACGTGCCCGCCGTTTCAGGCGTGGCCGCCAGTTGCGGATCGGTCAAGACGGTAAACCCCAGGCCGAAGCCACGACCAGGCCAGAACGGCAAGTCGAACGCACCTGTCTGGCTTGCGCCCATCTGGCGCGCCAGCGCAGGCGGCAACAGGGGCGCGCCGCCCAAACGCAGGGTTTCCAGCAGGCGCATGAAGTCAGGGGCGGAGCCGAGCATGCCGGCGCCGCCGGACGGGTAGGCCTGCGCATCGCGGGCGCGCGCCGGCGACAAGGTAAAACCTGCCATGCCATCGAGAAACGGCAGATGGTCATCCCCTTCGTCCAGCAAACGGCGCGGCCGGGACTCTCCCGCTGCGCGGTCCGCATAGGCGACAACCAGGCGCGCCGGATCGGTAGCCAAAAAGCCCGTGTCGCGCATGGCCAGCGGCGCCGTCACCAAGGCCGCCACGGCCTGCGCCAGCGGCATGCCGGCCGCCTGTTCGATCACGGCGCCCAGCACGTCGGTGGCGATTGAGTACGCCCAGCGCGCACCGGGCGCATATGCCAGCGGCACGGTGGCCAGGCGACGCAGGTTGTCCTCCAGAGAAATACCGGACGCATCCATGCCGTCGGACACCCCCGCCCGCGCATACGCGCCGCCCGGCGGCTGGAAGAAGCCGTAGTCGAGGCCGGCCGTGTGCGTGAGCAAGTGGCGCACGGTCATCGCCGCCACGGCGCCGTCCGGCTGGCGCGGTGCAAAATACGGCAGCCAGCGCGTCACCAGGTCGTCCAGCCCCAGGCGCCCCTGCCCCACCAGCGCCAGCGCGGCCTTAGAAACGATGGGTTTGCTGACGGACGCCAGGCGGAAGACGGCGTCCTCGCGCATGGGCGTGCCTGCCTCGCGGTCCAGGTAGCCGGCCGCGCGGCGATAGATTTCCTGGCCCCGGTGGCGCACCAGCACGACGGCGCCCACCAGGCGCTGCTGCTGCACGACGGCATCGAGCAAGGGATCGATACGGGCGGACAAGGCCGCAGGAGAGCAGTTGTAAATCATGGCGGAGCCTTTCAAATGATCAAGCTGCCAAGGTAAAGCAGGCGCAATCAAAGAAAAACAGGCTATAGTTTCTGTCTGTGCGGACGTTAGCATCCGCAATCAATGGTGACAGGGGACGATATGGATAACCTGGCGGGATTCACGGCCTTCGTGCAGGCGGCGGAAACGCGCAGTTTTGTGGCGGCGGGCCGGGTGCTCGGTATTTCCGCCTCGGCCATCGGCAAAAGCATCGCGCGGCTGGAAGAGCGCCTGGGCGTGCGCCTGTTTCAGCGCAGCACGCGCAGCATCGCGCTGACCAGCGAAGGCACCGTGTTTCTCGAACGCTGCCGGCGCATCCTGGGCGAGATCGAAGCGGCCGAGCTGGAGTTATCCAACAGCAAGAGCGCGCCGCAAGGCAGGCTGCGCATCAGCCTGCCACAGGTCGGCAGCTTGCTCAATCCCGTGCTGGCCGCGTTCGCGCGCGCCTATCCGCAGGTGGAACTCGATCTCGATTTCAGCGACCGCCGGGTCGACGTGATCGAGGAAGGCTACGACGCCGTCGTGCGCGCGGGAGAGAGCGCCGACAGCCGTTTGATGAGCCGCCAGCTGGGCCAGTTCCAGCTGCAGCTGGTGGCCGCGCCCGCCTATCTGGCGCAGCACGGCACGCCGGAGCTTCCCGGCGACCTGCTGCGCCATACTTGTTTGCTGTACAAGTTTCCCAGCAGCGGCAAGGTCGAGGCCTGGCCCCTGCCCGAGTGGCCAGCCCTGCACGCGGCCGGCTTGTCAGCCCTGCTCAACTGCAACAATGTGGAAACCCTGCTGCACTTTGCCGAAAGCGGCCTGGGCATCGCCGCCCTGCCCGACTTTACCGTACGCGCGTCGCTCGCGGCGGGCCGCTTGCAGCCGGTGCTGGACGCGCACCGCCAGCACGCTGGCGCCTTCCGCATCCTGTGGCCCAGCAGCCGCCACCTGACGCCAAAACTGCGCGCCTTCATCGATTTTCTGGCCATCCACGTGTTTGCGGAAAGCTGACGTCTGCTGGCGCCGCGCCCGTTGTTTCCACACGACAACTTATTTAATTTGCTAACAATTTTCAAACTTTTCGGGGACTTGATACAAGTTTTTGTATTGCAGTGCGGAATTTTGAGGAACAATTACAGCCTGGCTGTCGTTACGTACTAACCCGTAGTGGCAAGGCATGACCGTGTCTGGCACCTGGCCTGTCGACGTTTCCCCTCACTTCCGCACCACGAAAGCAATCATGTCACTCACACAATTCAAAATCGGCACCCGGCTCGGGATCGGGTTTGCTGTCGTCCTCGGCCTGCTGGTGGCCGTCTTGCTCGTCGGCCTGTATTCCATGGGGCAACTGAGCGCACGCACGCACGACATCGTGGCCGACAAGAACGTCAAGATGGCGGCCGCCAATACCATGAGCGACAACGTGCGCAACATTACTTTGGCGATCACCAGCGTGGTGGTGGCGCCGACGGAAGCGCTGGTGCAGGCGGAATTGGCAAAAATTGGCGAAGCGCGCAAGAAATACGGCGCCGCCAAGGAAACCTTGCAAAAGAAAATCTCGACGGACAAGGAAACGGCCCTGATGGCCGAACTGGACGCCGCCCTGAAATCGGGCGCACCACTGAACAACAAGGTCATCGAGCTGCGCAATGCGGGCCAGACGGAAGAGGCGATCGCCTTTTTGACGCAGCAGGCGGCACCGAGCCTGAAGATCGTGCTGGGCGCGCTCGACAGCCTGGTCGCCTATGAAGCGCAGCAGGCGGCGCAGGCGGCAACAGACGCCGAAACGCTGAGCGCCAGCGCGCGCGGCTCCATGATTGCCCTGGGCAGCGTGGCCGTGCTGCTGGGCGCTTTTGTTGCCTGGATCATCACGCGCTCGATCACCCATCCCATCAATGCAGCCGTGGCCGTGGCGGAAACCGTGGCCTCGGGCGATTTGTCGTCGCACATCGTCGTCAATTCCAGCGATGAAACGGGCCGCCTGCTGGGCGCCTTGAAAGCCATGAACACCAGCCTGCTGGGCGTGGTGGCCCAAGTGCGCCAGGGCACGGATGCGATCTCCACGGCATCGAGCGAAATTGCCGCCGGCAACCTCGACCTGTCGTCACGCACGGAAGAGCAAGCCAGTTCGCTGGAAGAGACGGCGTCGGCCATGGAAGAACTGACCTCGACCGTGAAACAGAATGCGGACAATGCACGCCAGGCGAACCAGCTGGCGAAAAGCGCATCGGAAGTGGCCGTGCGCGGCGGCAGCATCGTCGCGCAAGTGGTCGACACCATGGGCACCATCAACGCGTCGTCGAAGAAAATCGTCGACATCATCGGCGTTATCGATGGCATCGCCTTCCAGACGAATATCCTGGCCTTGAACGCGGCCGTGGAAGCGGCGCGCGCCGGCGAACAGGGACGCGGCTTTGCCGTGGTGGCAACGGAAGTGCGCAACCTGGCGCACCGCTCCGCCACGGCGGCCAAGGAAATCAAGGAATTGATCGCCGCGTCCGTCGCCAACGTGGATACGGGTTCGCGCCTCGTCAATGAGGCGGGCCAGACCATGGGCGACATCGTCGACAGCATCGTGCGCGTGACCGACATCATGGGAGAAATCACCTCCGCCACGCACGAGCAAACCATCGGCATCGAGCAGATCAACATGGCCATTGCCCAGATGGATGAAGTGACGCAGCAAAACGCCGCCCTGGTGGAGGAAGCGGCGGCCGCCTCGCAAAGCATGCAGGAACAGGCAGGCGAGCTGGCGCACGTGGTGGGTTTCTTTAAAACCGGCAACGCCGTTGCCGCATCTCAACCCGCAGTCAAGCTGGCCGCCGCCCGCAGCAGCATCGCGGCGCCAGCACCAGCGCGCCCCGAGGCCCGCAAGGCACCCGTGCGCCAAGCCGTGGCCGCCGCACCGGCACGCCGCAGCAATGCCGCCGCCGAGAGCGAATGGGAAGAATTTTAAGTAGAGCAACACCTCCAGACGTGCAGGCCAGGCAGGAAGTTGCTGCCTGGCTTTTTTTCGTCTGCAAACAGCACTTTTTTTGCGGCAAAGCCCGCGCAATAGGTGAAAGTGCAAAACGTGCAGCGCGCATACGCTTTACAATCCTCGCTCGCTTTACAAAATATTGGTCATCATGAATCAGGCAGAACAGCAGCGCCTCCTGGCTATCCTGGAGTATTGGCACAAGATCGAATTCTTTATCCCGTTTGACCTGAATCAAATCACGGACGTTGAAGACCAGTCCACCGTGCGTCTCCTGCAGCGCGAACAGCTGGCGCAACTGCCGCTGCAGTTCGCCACGCAATGGCAAGTACCGTCCGACCGCGAAATCGACGGCTTCTCGCTGTTCCTCGGCGTGTTCGACAAGGCCGAAATCAACAAGGCTTGTCCGCCAGCCAACGGCCCGGAAAACATTGCCGAAACAGAAAAGACGGAACTGGCCGGACGCTCGTGCTTTGCCCGCCTGAACCTCAATGCGCTGGGCGAGCCGCAGTTCGATCCCGTTTCCGTGTCGACCTTGCCGTGGGCACTGGGCCGCGCCCGCACGCCGGACTGGTCGGGCCTGAGCCTGGATGCCTTCAGCGACAGCCAGCTGACGCTGCAAGACAGTCTGCGCAACTTCGCCGCCGCCCGCGCCCCGCAGCAAGTGACGGACCAGGCCGGCAATGTGTCGGCGCCCCTTTCCGGCATGGAAATCGCGGCCCTGGCCGACCTGCTGCGCGACTGGGCCGGCTTCCACCCGTCGGCCGGCCAGCCGTTGGCCGTGTTGGAATTGCGCACGCGCAAAAAACGCGCCGCCGTAACGGAAGCCGATACGCTTGAGTCCAGCCAGAACCGCACCTTGGACTTTGGCGACGCGGTGGAGCCAAGCATCGATATCCTCAACAGTTTTTACCTCGATGACCTGGAACAGATCATCCGCGCCTTGCGCGGCGGCAAGTTGCCCGCGACAGTCGCCGCCTATCTGACGCCGCTGGCGCAGGATGAACGCATCGACCTGTACAGCCCGGCCGGACGCCAGGCGCTGGCCGCCATGCTCAACCCGGCCAACATGAACCGCGGACACTGGCTGGAAGACGCCAGCTACGCCATGAGCCTGATGCAGCAGTTCGCCATCCACGGCGCGCGCACGGGCTTGAGCGAGCGGGGTATCTTTTCCGTCAACGGCCCGCCCGGCACGGGCAAGACGACCTTGCTGCGCGAATTGTTCGCCGACAACATCGTGCGCCGCGCGGCCGTGCTGTCTTGCCTGGACCGCGCCGGCGACGCCTTCATCGGCAAGGTCGCCGTGGCCTTCGAAGGCGTGCGCGACCCCATCACGATTGCCCGCCTGCGCCCGGAACTGACGGGCTTTGAAATGGTCGTCGCCTCGTCGAACAATGCGGCGGTGGAAAACATTTCCGGCGACTTGCCAAAACCCAAACAGCTGGGCAAGGAATGGGCGCGCACGCGCTATTTCGAAAGCGTCGCGCGCCGGGTCGTGGCCGACGGCAATGGCGCCAACCGCGCCTTGAGCGATGCAGAGGCGCCATGGGGCTTGATGTCCTGTGCGCTGGGCAATAGTGCCAACCGCCGCCGCTTCGTCAGCAATTTTTATGACGACGACTGGGACAAGAGCACGGCGCGCAAAACGCCGAACGCGCAGAATATCCGCCAGTGGCTGGCCAGCTACCAGGGCGTCAGCTTCGCCCAGGCGGCGCGCGAGTTTCGTGAGACGGAACACGTGGTGGAAAAGGCCTTGGCCGAGCACGCCCAATACGCGGCCCTCTGGCAAGCCGTGGGCACTTGCACGGAAAACGACTTCACCCAGGCCAGCCAGCAAGCGCTGATTACTGCCGAGCAAGAGATGGATGCGGCGAATGGCGCCCTGTCCAGCGCGCTGGCGCAACAGGACACCTTGCTCGCCAGCAAGAAGGAATTGCTGGAAGAGGAACGTTTGGTGGCGCTGACGCAGCCGGGTTTCTTTGCTCGTTTATTCCGCACGGCACCGGCGCGCGCCTACAAGGACGCCGTCATCGCCAACGCCGAGGCGCAGCGCCAGGCCGCGCGCGACGTCTCCGCCATCAAGCTGCTGCTGAAAGGCGAACTGGAGCCGCGCTGCGAGCGCGCCCGCAACTGCCTGCACATCGCCTTGCGCACGGCGCAGTCGCGCCAGCGCGAATGGGATGACAGCACGGAACTGCTGCGCCGCGCGCGCATGCGTTTCCCCACCATTATCGCGCCAGCGACCCTGGACGAGCTGGACGGCGACGCGCTGCAGATAGCCGGCCTGTGGCATGAGCCAGCCCTGGCGCGACTGCGCTCGCGCTTGTTCGCCAAGGCCCTGGCGCTACATGAAGCCTGGCTGGCGGAAGTGGCGAAAAAAGGCGGACCCGGCTTTGGCGGCAACTTGCTGGCCGTGTCGAAATTGCTGAAAAACAAGCGCGCCTATGACCAGTCGCATATCGCCATGGTGTGGCACAGCCTGTTCATGGTGGTGCCTGTTGTGTCGACCACGTTTGCCTCGTTCGCGCGCCAGTTCCAGGGCATGGGTCCCGAATCGCTGGGCTGGCTGTTCATCGACGAGGCGGGCCAGGCCGTGCCGCAAGCGGCGCTGGGTAGCCTGTGGCGTGCCAGGCGCGCTGTCGTCGTGGGCGACCCGCTGCAAATCGAACCCGTATTTACTGTACCGGGCCGCCTTGTGCAAACCCTGTCCGCCCTGTCGCCGCATACGCAGGATGGCAGTTACGCACCGACAAGCGTTTCCGTGCAGACCCTGGCCGACAAGGCCAATCGTTATGGCGCGCATGTCGGCGCCGGCAGCGCCCAGCCCCTGTGGATAGGCAGCCCCTTGCGCGTGCACCGCCGCTGCGTGGAGCCAATGTTTTCGCTGGCCAATAGCATCGCCTATGAAGACAAGATGGTCTATGGTTTGAGCGAACGCACGCCGCCGGCCAGCGCGCGCGGCCTCACGCGCGGTCCCAGCCGCTGGATCGACGCCGTCGGCCCCGTCAGCTACAAGCAGGTGGTGCCCGTGCAGCTCGATTTCGTGCTGGAAGTGCTGTTGAAACTGTACCGCCGCGACGGCAAGCTGCCGGAAATGTATCTGATTACGCCGTTCAAGGCCGTGCGCAAGGAATTGCGTTCGCGCATCGTCGACCTGGACTGGGACCGCCGCCTCGGCTATGGCAAGGCCCCCACGGTGCGCGAATTGCGCCAGTGGAGCAGCCAGATGGTGGGCACCGTGCATACTTTCCAGGGCAAGGAGCAAAGCGTGGTGATGCTGATTCTCGGCGCCGACGACAGCACGGCGGGCGCCGCGCAGTGGGCGGCCAGCACGCCGAACCTGCTCAACGTGGCCCTCACGCGTGCACAACACTATGTGTACATCGTCGGCAACCCGCTGCTGTGGGGACAGTTGCCGCATTTTGCGCCCGCCTGCGCGCAACTGCCGCATACGGGCATGCATGAGTTTTTGGTGGAGATGGGCTAAAGGCCACGTGACCATGCTTTGCTGCGTAGGTCAGATTACGGCCCGTGGCCTAATCCGACCTACGCGCGTTCCTGCGCTGGGAAAACGAGGGAAAACGTCGTGGCGGCCGCATCCGACGCCACGGTCGCGCTGCCGCCATGCAATTGCATGATGGCCGTGACGATGGCCAACCCCAGGCCTGTGGAAGCGGCCGAGTCGCTGCGGGCCGGGTCGGCGCGGTAAAAGCGCTCGAACAGGTGCGGCAGGTGGCGCGCGGGGATGGCGGGACCGAGGTTGCTCACGCTCAATTCCACGCCCTCGTGCGTCGTGTGCGAACGCAGCAAGATGGTGCTGCCTGGCGCCGCGTGGCGGATGGCGTTCGACAGCAGGTTGCCGAGTGCGCGGCGCAGCAGTTGCGGCTCGGCTGTCACTGCGCCGCTGCCGTGGCAGGCCAGCGCCAGCCCCCGCTCTTCGGCCAAGCCTTCAAAGAAATCGGCCAGGCGCAAAAACTCCTCCTGCACGGGCAAGACTTGCTTAACGAGCAGCATTTCATCCTGCTGCGCGCGCGCCAAAAACAGCATGCTGTCGATCATGCGCGACAGCCGTTCCAGCTCTTCCACATTCGACGACACCAGCTGCTCATACTCGTGCGCGCTGCGGGGACGGGCCAGCATCACCTGGCTTTGCCCCAGCAGATTGGTGACGGGCGTGCGGAATTCATGCGCCAGGTCGGCGGAAAACTGCGACAGCCGCGCATAGCCTTCCTGCAGCCGCGCCAGCATGGCGTTGAGCGCCTGGATCAAAGGCAAGAGTTCCGTCGGCGCGCCGCGCGCCTCCAGCTGCTGGCCCAGCTTGCCGGGCCGCACCAAGGCCGCATGGGCGGCGATATTGCGCAACGGCCGCAGCCCCCGCAACAGCATCACGCTGGCCAGAATGGCCGCCACCAGCGCGCTGACGGCCACCGACACGACGATCTGCCAGCGGTAGGCGGCAAACATGGCCGTGCGGTCGCCGTAGACCCTGGCGACAGAAATGTCGACCATTTGCGCCGGGTCGCCAATGCGCGCGCTGGCCGCCACGACCCTGGCCGGATAGCCGTCGCGGCTGGTCCAGCTGACGATGGCGGCAGCCGTGACCGGCGCATCGACGGCCACGGGAACAGCATGCGCCACCGTCTCGCCATGCGGATTGACATCGATCAAACGCGTGCCATCGGCGCGCACGATGCGCACGAGGGAATTTTCTTGCCCGCTCATGGTGTCGCGGAAATACTGGGGCCGCTCGCGGATGATATCGAGGGTGCCCGCATTGCCCAGTAGCTGCTGGATCTGGCGCAGTTTTCCCAGCAACAAGATGTCGTCACGACGCTCGATTTCCGCCACGAATGAACGGTACAGATGCATGCCCAGCCCGGCCGACACGAGCGCCACGATCAGCACGAAGACGACGGTGACGCGCAGGGTCAGCGAACGGCGCAGTTCCGCCAGCTTCATTGCGTGGCGCCGTTCTCAGGCACCGTGGGCGCACGCAATTCGCAGACATAGCCCATGCCGCGCAAGGTGTGGATCAGCTTGGGTTCGAACGGGTCGTCGAGCTTGCTGCGCAGGCGGCGGATGGCCGCGTCGATGACGTTGGTGTCGCTCTCGAAATTGATGTCCCACACTTGCGAAGCGATGATGGAGCGCGACAAGACCTCGCCCTGGCGCCGCGCCAATAAATGCAGCAAGCCGAATTCTTTCGCCGTCAGGGTGATGCGCTGGCCTTGCCGGCTGACCTTGCGTTTCATCACATCGATTTCCATGTCGCCGATACGGATGACGTCATCTTCGCGCGGCGGTCCGCGCCGCAGCAGGGTGCGGATGCGCGCCACCAGCTCGGCAAAGGCAAACGGTTTCACCAGGTAATCGTCGGCGCCTAGTTCCAGCCCTTTGACGCGGTCCTGCACTTCGTCACGCGCCGTGAGGAAAATCACGGGCACGTCCGCGCCGCCCTCTTGCAGGCGCAGTGCGCGCAAGACTTGCCAGCCGTCCATGATGGGCAGCATGACGTCGAGCACGATGAGATCGGGCGCTTCCGTGCTGGCCATGTGCAAGCCATCACGGCCATTGCGCGCCAGGCTCACCGTAAAGCCGGACTCGGCCAGGCCGCGCAGCAAATAGTCGCCCGTCTTCGGTTCGTCTTCGATGACCAGGATACGCATGGCAGCTTTCTTAAGGGAAATTGAAGTATTTTACGCCGCACGCAGGCCACTGCGGATGATAAAAATGTCATGCGGCGATCATCTTCGCGTAGGGCAACACTGGGCATACTGGCACCACTTTATTCCATGGATGCCAGATGAAAACCCTGTTACTCGGCAGTACCCTGCTGTGCCTGCTGGCCAGCCCAGCCCACGCTCAATTACGCACGGTCGATGACCTCTCGCTGGCAGCGGCCAACAAGTTGGCCAACGCGGCCATGGCCGCTTGCCAGGCGCAAGGGCGGCACATCGTCGTCAGCGTACTGGACCGTGGCGGCAATGTCGTCGTCGTACAGCGCGCCGATGGCGTCGGTCCCCACAACACGGATGCCAGCCGGCGCAAGGCATACACAGCCCTGTCCACCAAAAGTGATACCTACACGCTGGCCGTGGCTGCCCGCAACAATCCGGACATGGCCAACCTGAGCACCGTGCCGGAGCTGTTGCTGCTGGGTGGCGGCCTGCCGTTGATGGCGCAGGGGCAAGTGGTCGGCGCCATCGGCGTCGCTGGCGGCGGTGGCGCGCAGCAAGACCGCGCCTGCGCCCAGGCAGCCCTGTCCTCCATCCCTGAACTCGATCTCCCTACACCTTGAAAGGAACACGATGAACTACCTGAAAAAAACCGCTGCCGCCCTGACCTTCGCCAGCCTGTCCAGCATGGCCCTGGCCGCCGCCAATCCCTTGAGCGTGCACATCCTCGACTTGCAAAGCGGCCAGCCGACGGCGGGCGTGACGGTGACCCTGGAGCAAAAGAAAGGCGAAGGCTGGCAACAGTTGGCCAGCGCCGTCACGAATGCGCAGGGGCGCATCGCGGCCATGTATCCGGCCGAGACGCCCATGCAGGCGGGCGACTACCGCATCGTGTTTAAAACAGGCGAACACTATGCGCGCCTGAAACAAGAAACCTTCTTCCCGGAAATCCCCGTGCAATTTCACGTGGAAAAGACTGACCAGCACTATCACATTCCCTTGCTGCTCAGTCCTTTCGGCTTTTCCACGTATCGGGGTAACTGAGGGGGAAATGAAGCTTAGCCGATAGTTTTCGCCGTCTGCCCGAACAACACGCTTTTCGCGTCGCCGCTGACGGTGGGCTGCACGTTGATTTCGGCCGCGCGCGCATACGCGCGCACGGTGGAGGGACGCGCGGCAATGGCCGCGAACCAGCGCGCCAGGTGCGGGAAATCTTCCAGCTTCTGGCGCTGGCGTGCGTGCGGCACGATCCACGGGTAGATCGCCATGTCGGCGATGGAGTAGCTGTCGCCGGCTACGAAGGCACGGTCCGCCAGGCGCTTGTTCAGCACGCCATACAGGCGGTTCGTTTCATTGACGTAGCGCGTGATCGCATAGTCGATGGGCTCCGGCGCGTATTGCACGAAATGGTGGTTCTGCCCGGCCATGGGACCCAGTCCGCCCATTTGCCAGAACAGCCATTGCATGACCTCGGCGCGGCCGCGCACGTCCGCCGGCAGGAATTGCCCGCTTTTCTCGGCCAGGTATTGCAGGATCGCGCCCGACTCGAACAGGGACAAGGGCGCGCCGCCATCTTCCGGCGCCTGGTCGACGATGGCGGGGATGCGGTTGTTCGGCGCGATGGCGAGAAATTCGGGCTTGAATTGCTCGCCCTTGCCGATATGCACGGGAATAATGTTGTAGGGGATGCCCGCTTCTTCCAGGAACATCGTCACTTTGTGCCCGTTGGGCGTGGTCCAGTAATACAGGTCGATCATCGTGGTCTTTCCAGGTAGATAAGTAGGGCAGGCGAACTTGGCCTAACTATTGTCGCGCCGCAACTGATATGCATGGATATAATGCCACGTAAGCGAAAAACAAGACGGCGCCCAAGCAAGGCAAGCATTCACTAGCGCCGTCACGCAGGCATCCCGACATTCCAGAGAACAAACCAAGAAAGCCGACCATGCGCAAACTCCTGATCGTCATGCTGTCCGTCCTGCTGTCAGGCTGTGTCCAGGACTTCGCCATCTATCTGTTCGACGGCCAGGACCATTCCCTGACCGTGCGCCGCCAGCAACGTTATTTTTGGCAAGATACCGTGGAAGTGCAGCTGATGGCCACCAATCTGCCGCAATGCCAGCGCCTGCATATCCTGTCGACCGACGCACCCGCCGACATCAAGGTCGAGCTGTTTGCTGCCGGCGATGGCCTGTGGAATATCCGCATGGGCAAGCAACTGTGGCAGGCGGAAACGACTACCTGCAATGCGCTGACCGAAATGGAAAACGACCCGAAAGCCGACCTGGGCCAGCCGGTCGGGCAATTCGTGGTCGTCGATGACAAGCTGGAATTCGAACCGGCGCCGCAAGCGGCGGCACCAGCGCAATAACTTCTTAGCGCGCCGCCAGGCTGCGCAGCGGCTTTTTCGCCACGGCGCGTGGCGCGCCACCCGAACTTGTCGCCAGGCGCGGCGACGTTCCCGGTTCCTGCGCCGACAGTTTGAAGCGCGCCACCAGTTGCGCCAGCACGGCCGCCTGGTCCTGCATGCTGGCCGCCGCCGCTGCCGCCTCTTCCACCAGTGCCGCATTTTGCTGCGTCACACTATCCATTTCCGTGATCGCCTGGTTGACATGGCCGATGCCCGTGCTTTGCTCGTGCGAGGCGGCCGTGATGTCGGCCATGATGTCGGTCACACGCGAAACGCTGGCCACCACCTGATCCATGGTCGTACCCGCCTGTGCGACCAGAGTGCTGCCGGCCGCGATGCTGTCGACGGAAGCGCCGATGAGTTCCTTGATTTCCTTCGCTGCGCCAGCCGATCTTTGGGCCAGATTACGCACTTCCGACGCCACCACGGCAAAGCCGCGGCCCTGTTCGCCGGCACGCGCCGCTTCCACCGCAGCGTTCAAAGCCAGGATATTCGTCTGGAAGGCGATGCCATCGATGACGCCGATGATGTCGACGATCTTGCGCGACGAGGCGTTGATGGTGTCCATGGTGCCGATCACTTGCGCCACCACGGCGCCACCCTGGCGCGCCACGGCAGAAGCGGACTGTGCCAGTTCATTGGCCTGCACGGCATTGCCCGCGTTTTGTGTCACGGTCGAGGTCAATTCCTCCATCGAAGCCGCTGTTTCTTCCAGCGAACTGGCCTGCATTTCCGTGCGCGCCGACAAGTCCATATTGCCGCTCGCAATCTCGCTCGATGCCGTGGCGATCGTCTCGGCGCTGTGGCGGATTTCACTGATCGCATCGACCAGGTTGGCCTGCATGGTTTTCATTGCGTACAGCACGCTGTGGCGGTCGTTGGCGTGCGTGCGCACGTTGCCGCTCAAGTCGTTGTTGGCGATCTTTTCAGCCACGTCGGCTGCATACTCCGGGTCGCCGCCCAGCGCATGGCGCAGGCTGCGGTTGATCACGACGACGACGGCAGCCAGCAAGCCACACACCAGCACCAGCACGCCCAGCGAAGTCAGCAGTGACTGGCGGAAGGCCGCATCGATATCGTCCATATACACGCCCACCACCAGGGTCCAGGCCCACGGTTTGTAGGCCACCACGCGGCTCATCTTCGGTTCGGGGTTTTTCTGGCCCGGACGGGGAAAATAATAGTGGACGAAGCCCTTGCCCGCATCGCTCTTGCCGACAGCAACGATGTCGCGGTACAGATAAGTGCCGTTGGCATCCTTGAAGTCCGCCATGTTCTTGCCGTTGGTTTGCGGCGCGGCGGGATTCATCACGACAACGGCATCGAGGTTGATGATGGACAAATAACCGGTCTCGCCAAAACGCATGCTCTTGATGACGGCGGTCGCCTGCTTTTGCGCCTCTTCCTTCGTCAAGGCGCCGCTGGCGGCCAGGTCGCCGAACATCTTGACGGCGCCCAAGCCCAGGTCGGCGGCATTGCTCAGGTCGGCGCTGCGCTCTTCGATGCGGATCTTGCGAATTTCCAGGGCGTTATAGACAAAAATGACGGTGATGCATAACAGACTGCAAATCAGGGGGATCCATAACTTCTGCTGGAACGTCAATTTTTTCATGCTGTGTCTCCAACTATCTATTTTTGGCGAGGGGCGTGGCCCGCTTCCTGCCCGGCAGGCCAGGAATGCGGCGGCGACGGTGCTCGGGCGGCACCGTTCAGACGTCTCCAGCATACGCTCGAACGACCAATATTTACAATGCCGGCAAGCAATGATTTTTGCCCGGTGTTGTTAATGCGTTGAGACAATTGATGAGAATTCATGCTGCGTTGCAATAAAAAGGCAGGCAGACAGGCTACCGCAAGGCAGGCGAGGGTGGCGTGCGTGTGTCAAAATGCACACCGGCGGATACACGACGAATCACGATGAATCACGAAAGAACAGCATGACCAAGAATGAAGCCATGAAACGCATCAACGACCGCCTGGGCAAACCCACCCTGACGGACAAGAACACGCATTTTGCCAGCGTCGCCAGCTATGGCACGGACGAAGGCTGGTGGCTGAAGATTCCCTTCCTGACCTTCAAGCAGGAATTGCACTTCGTCCTCAACAATGAAAAGACGAAAAGCTTCCAGCACCTGAAAATCGGCGCCAACCAGATCCTCAGCCCCGGCATGAAGTTCCGCAGCACGGGCGGCGCAGCCGACGCCTTCATGTCGGCCTCGGCGCCGAAACGCCTGGTCGACCTGCTCGACGGCGGCAGCAAGTACAACTTCACCAAGCATTTTGTCAACGACTATCGTTATTGATGCACGGCCGTGCTACCGTCGCCTGACGGCAGCCGCGGCGGCAACCACGCCTTGAGCAAATGCTGCGCGATATCGAGCGCGTCGTCGCGGCTGGTGCCAAAATGCAGGGGGTAGCCCCAGAACTGGCCAAACATGACGGCAAAGGCCTTGCCCGCCAGGCGCTTGGCCGCGCTCGGTTCGACCAGCACCATGCCCTGGATATACGCGCGCAGAGCGGCCTTGTGCCGCTTCATCCACAGCACGGCGCGCTTGCGCTCATCCTGCGGATGCGCATGCCCGTCCTCGTCCAGGCCTTCTTCACTGAGAATGACAAACGCCTGCTGGCGTGCCAGCAGGGCCTCGAACTGGGCGAACAAGGCAGCGTCGTGATGGTGTGCGGCAGGATCGCGGCGGATCCAGACCAGGGGGAAATCGGTGATATCGAGTTGCATGGGAGACTCCTATGGGGGGTTGCCGTTCCTCCCGGCCTTCATCAGAACACTGGCGGCAGCGGTTGCCGTTGAAGCGGGGCTGCGGATAGGGACACGATACCGATGGCGGCGCCCGACGTCATTGCATAAAATAGCCACAATATTATTCAATCCAGCCAAAACGCCGCCCATGCCACATCCATTGCTGCCTAGCATGCTCTCCACCCAGTTGGGCCTTGACGGGTCCGCCTCCATCATCGATTTCGACGTCGACGGCGTGCTGCGCCCCCTGTTGGCCCTGGGCCTGGCCAGCGTGCGCGAGGAATGGGAGCAAGCGCCGCACCAGCACCGCAAGGGACAGTTGCTGTACGCCACGCGGGGCGTGATTCATTGCGAAATAGAAAGCGGCGTGTGGATCGTACCGCCCCAGTGCGCCGTGTGGATACCGGGCGGCCTGATGCATGCCGCGCAGGGCGTGGGCGAGGCCGAATGCTACTGCCTGTTTGTCGAGGCGGCCATGGCACCGGCCTTGCCCGCCGTCTGCTGTACCGTGGCCGTCTCGCCGCTGCTGCGCGAACTCATCGCCAAGGCAGCCGGCTTTCCCACCCTGACCGCGCTGCATGGCGCGCAGGAACGCCTGGTGGCCACCCTGCTTGATGAGTTGGCCGCGGCACCCGTGGAAGACTTGCATTTGCCGATGCCGCGCGATGTGCGGCTGCGCCGCCTGGCCGCCCTGCTGCTGGCGCAGCCGGCCGATAAAAGCACCTTGGCGGAATGGGCCAGCCGCATCGGCATGAGCGAGCGCAGCATGACCCGGCAGTCATTGGAAGAAATGGGCATGAGCGTGGGCCGCTGGCGCCGGCAATTGCACGTCATTCTTGCCTTGCAAGGGCTGGCGCGGGGCCACAGCGTGAAAGCGGTGGCGCTGGAACTGGGCTATGAAAACACCAGCGGTTTTGTCACCATGTTCCGCAAGGCGGTGGGCAAACCACCGGCGCGCTATCTGGCGCAACGGGAATCCGGAAAAACATAAAAAAGGCGGCATCGCGCCGCCTTCGTCCTGCATCGCCGCCGAAAACAATCAGCTTTCGCGTGCCAGGGCCAAAAATTCCGTGCGCAGCGCCAGGTTCGGCTGCATCTCGCCCAGCATGGCCGAGGTGATGGTTTCTTCGCCCGGCGTGCGGATGCCCCGGCTTTCCATGCACAGGTGACGGCAGCGCACGACCACGCCCACCGATTTCGGTTCCAGCACTTCCATCAGGGCATTGGCGATCTGCATCGTCATGCGTTCCTGCACTTGCAGGCGCTTGGAGAAGCAATCGACCAGGCGCGTCAGTTTCGACAGGCCGACGATCTTGCCGTTGGGCACGTAGCCGATGGTGGCCTTGCCAAAGAAGGGCGCCAGATGGTGTTCGCAATGGCTGTAGACGGGGATGCCGCGCACGACGATCAACTCGTTATACTGTTCCGCGCCATCTTCAAAGGCTTTCAGCAAGTCCACCGGATCCTGGCTATAGCCGGAGGTCCAGTGCTTCCACGCCTTGGCCACGCGCATCGGCGTTTCCAGCAAGCCAGGACGCTGCGGATCTTCACCAAAGCTGCTAATCAGCCGGCGCCAGTCGTTTTCGGAAAATTCTTCTTGAGACATGCTAAACCACCCTAAAATTTGCAATTGCCGCCAGTATATAGAAAATGCGACAAGCTGCCCGAACCGCCCTGCCTTTCCTATGCCGCTGGCGGACGGTGCGCGCCGACCAGCAGCGCCGAAATCGACACGCTCGAACTCGCTTCCGGCCAGGCATCGCCGGGGCCAAACCAGCGCGCCTCGGCGATCTCGTTCTCGTCGAGGCGGATCTCGCCATCGAGGTAATCGGCTGTAAACGCGATCATCAGCGAATGGGGAAACGGCCAGGACTGGCTCATGAAGTACTGCAGATTGTGCACGCGCAAACCCACCTCTTCCATCACTTCGCGGTGCACGGCTTCCTCGATCGATTCACCCGCTTCCAGGAAACCAGCCAGCGGGCTGAAACGCTGCGATGGCGAATCTTTGTGCATGGCCAGCAACACGCAGTCGCCCTTGCGGATGAGTACCATCATGGCTGGCGAAATGCGTGGATAGGCGAGCATGCCGCAGGCGGCGCACGTGAAGCAGCGTTCGCCGCGCGTGCGCTGCATGGGCGCGGCGCACACGCCGCAATGGCGGTGCGTGCGCGCCCACTCGGCCAGCTGCGCGGCGCGGCTGGCCAGGCCCAGGAAGGCGTCGTCGACAGCATGGAACAACGAGCGCATGCCGTGCCAGGCCAAGCCGCTGTCGGCGGGCAGCAGCTCGTCATCGGTCCAGACGGTCTGGCAATAGCGGCCCTGCCACAGGCCCACGGGCTGGGCGCGGCTCAAGTCGATATCGAGCGCGGCCGCCTCGGCGGCAGTGGGCAGGATCAGCTCGGGCGTACGCAACAGCAGGCGCCCACGGTAAAAGACAAAGGTGAGCGTCTCGGTGGCGGCCGGGGCCGGTTCGGGTAGGTCGATCAGGGGGACAAAGGCATCGGGAGTCTGCAGCATGCTGGGCGGAGATTTGTAAAGGTTGCTCATCATACTCCCGCTCCAGAACGCTTGCGCGCATAGCAGCGGCCAGGCAGCAAAGCAAGCATTCATGCACCATGACAGTGTTTTTTTTGCGGCACACCCAATCCGTTGCGTAAACGATACTGATAACGATTCTCATTTACGAAGTAGCGCCCAGTTATTACAATACGGCCTTCCGTCTCCATCGCCAGCCACTTGCCCGCGTGCCGAAGCACTGCGGCGCAGAGCCAGCCAGGAACCACTACCCTGACCTTATCGAGAGAGCAAGATGGCAATCAAGAGCCGCAAACACGCCCCAACCCGTTTCAACCAGCACATCGGCGCCGCCCTGGCCGTGATGCTGCTGCCTGTGGCCGCCCAGGCCGCCGATCCCGCAGGCCAAAGCGCGCCGTCTTCGCAACAAACCCTGAACGAAATCAAGGTCGTGGGCTCCAAGGAAAATGATTTCAAGGCCGAAAAAGCCTCGTCGCCGAAATACACGGAAGAGCTGGTCAACACGCCGCAAACCATCGTCGTCATCAAGAAGGAATTGATCGAACAGCAAGGCGCGCTGACCCTGACGGAAGCGCTGCGCAACACGCCAGGCGTGGGTACCTTCTTCCTCGGTGAAAACGGTAATACCAACACCGGCGACGCAGTGTACATGCGCGGCTTCGACTCCTCGGGCAGCATCTATGTCGATGGCGTGCGCGATGTCGGGTCCATCTCGCGCGACGTCTTCAACATCGAACAGATCGATGTGCTGAAGGGCCCGGCGGGCACGGACAGCGGCCGCGGCTCGCCTACCGGTTCGATCAACCTGGTCAGCAAGACCGCCACTATGGAAAACAAATTCAAGTCGCTGCTGACGGCGGGCAGCGGCAAGCAGAAACGCGCCACGGCCGACTGGAACCGCATTCTCGACACCGATACCGGTACGGCATTGCGCCTGAACCTGATGACGCAAGACAGCGGTGATCCGGCCCGCGATGAAGTCAAAAACAAGCGCTGGGCCTTCGCGCCCACCGTCACCTTCGGCATCGGCAAGCCGACGCGCATCACGGCCAGCTACCTGCACGTGGATCAAAACAACGTGCCCGACGGCGGCGTGCCGACTATCGGCTTGCCTGGCTACGCCACGCCGGACAGCATCACGCCCACAAACAAGGTCATCCGCACCTTCCTGAACGGCGCGGCCAAGGTCGATCCAAAGAATTTCTACGGCTCCACTTCAGACTACAACAAGGTCAAGGCCGACATGGGCACCTTGCGCATCGACCATGATTTCTCGCCCAACGTGCAGCTCCAGAACACCACGCGCTACGGCAAGACCAAGCAGGACTACCTGCTGACGGCCTTTATGGGTAACACCGCCGGCCTGAAGACGCCGGTTGTCACCGATCCGTCAACCTGGACCATGGCGCGCTCGCTGCGCACTGTGAAGGACCAGGAAAACACCATCCTGACCAACCAGACCGTGGTCAGCGCGCAATTCGACACGGGCGTGCTGAAGCACTCCCTGGTGGCCGGCGCCGAATTCACCAGCGAAAAGCAGACCAACTACAGCTATGTGCCCGCCAGCCTGGGCACCTTGCCGGATGCCAATCTGTACAATCCGAATCCGCGCGACCCGGTCAGCGGCTATAAACCAGTACGCAGCGGTGCCTACGCGCAAGGCGAAGTCAATACCCAAAGCGCATATGTCTTCGACACCGTCAAGTTCGGCGACAAATGGATCTTCAACGGCGGCGTGCGCTTCGACCACTTCAACACCACGTATGATGCCGTCACCCTGCAAACGGCCGTGGCGCAAGGCCAAGTACAAAAACTGCCAGTCGGCACGCCGATTCCGGTGCATATCACCTTAAACGACACCTTTGCCAACGGCAAGATCTCGGCCATGTACAAGCCGACGCCGGACAGCAGCGTGTATGCCTTGCTGGCCACGTCGAAAGCGCCGCCAGGCACCAATTTTGCGCTGAGCACCAACGCCAACAGCGCGCAAAACCCGAACTATGATCCACAGGAAACCATCACCAAGGAAATCGGCACCAAGTGGGACTTCCTGAAGCAAAAATTGTCGCTGTCGGCCGCCGTCTACCAGACCACCGTCAAGAATGAAGTGGAGCAGGATCCTGTCATCCCGACCATTTTTTACCAGACCGGCAAGAAGCGCGTGCAAGGCCTGGAACTGGGCGTGGTGGGCGAGATCATGCCGAACTGGCTGGTCAGCGCCGGCTATACCCGCATGAACACCAAGGTCGAGTCGAACAAAGTCTTCACGGCCAGCGGCGCCCAGAACCTCACCTACACGCCAAAACAGGCGTTCACCAGCTGGACCTCGTACACCCTGCCGTTTGGCTTGAAAATCGGCGGCGGCGCGCGCTACGTGGGCGAAATGCTGCGCGGCACCGACGGCGCCGTCGGCACGCCGGCCCGCGTCGATGCCTACTGGGTCTTCGATGCCATGGCAACGTATCCAGTCAACGAAAACCTGGACTTGCAGTTGAACGCCTACAACCTGGCCGACAAGACCTATGTGGCGGCCATCAACAAGTCCGGCTTCCGTTACACCCCGGGCCAGCCACGTTCGTTCAGCCTGACGGCGAATATCAAGTTCTAACATCGAGAACACGCATTGCGCCACATCGAGCCCCTCTTCGGAGGGGCTTTTTTATTGTCCTGATAATCTTGCCTTGTTGGCGCACCGCCACCGTGCCGCGACTAGCGTATGAAAAGTCATACAGCGATGCCCCGCCGCGTCCAATATTTCGCGCAAGCACGCCAAGTTGCGACATCTTAACAACAAAAAATCTTCCTTAAATCAACAACTTAAGAAGTTAGCTACCAAATTCCCATTTCAGGCATATCCTTTGCTATGTACAGGTTTTGCTGCAAATAATCGCTAGCACGCAAAAGCTTGTTTTTGAGAAATATTGACTCCAAGCTTGAGTTGCTCGCTATCAATAATCCGCTCACAGCGGCGTTTCACCGGAGGAGTCAAAATGAAAAAGAAACGGCCATTAACCCTGTACATCCTGATTGCCATGATCCTCGGCATTGCCGTCGGCTATGGATGCAACACCGCCTTCCCTGATGCCAAGCTCAGCGCTCAAATCGCTGGCAATATTTCCATCGTCACCGACGTCTTCCTGCGCCTGATCAAAATGATCATTGCGCTGCTGGTATTTTCCACCCTGACAGTCGGCATCGCCCACATGGGCGACGGCAAGACAGCGGGCCGCATCGGCTTGAAAGCCATGTGCTGGTTCGTCGTTGCTTCACTCGTCTCGCTGGCACTGGGCATGGTGCTGTCGAACCTGATGCAGCTGGGCACGAACCTGGGCTTGCCATTGCCGGACGTACACGCTTCGACCAATTTGAAAACGGCTGCCTTCACCTTGAAAGATTTCTTCACGCACCTGGTGCCGAAGTCGCCGATCGAGGCCATGGCCAACAATGAAATCCTGCAAGTGCTGGTGTTCTCGATCTTCTTCGGCGGCGCACTGGCCGGCCTGGGCGAATCGGGCAAGACCCTGACGGCTGTCGTCGACCAGCTGGCGCAAGTCATGCTGCGCATCACCGGCACCATCATGAACCTGGCCCCACTGGCCGTGTTCGCCGCCATGGCCTCCGTCATTACCACCCACGGCCTGGGCGTGCTGATCACGTTTGCCAAATTCATGGGCGGCTTCTACCTGGGTCTGCTGTGCCTGTGGGCACTGCTGATCGGCGCCGGCTTTGTCGTCATTGGCCCGCGCATCTTCAAGCTCGTCGGCCTGATCCGCGAACCGTTCCTGCTAGCATTCTCGACGGCCAGCTCGGAAGCGGCCTATCCAAAACTGCTGACGGCGCTCGACCAATTCGGCGTGGACCGCAAGATTTCCAGTTTTGTGTTGCCAATGGGCTACTCCTTCAATCTCGATGGCTCGATGATGTACTGCACCTTTGCCGTGCTGTTCATTGCCCAGGCCTATGGTATCGACCTGTCGCTCGGCACGCAGATCACCATGCTGCTGCTGCTGATGCTGACCTCGAAAGGCATGGCCGGCGTACCGCGCGCCTCCCTGGTGGTGATTGCCGCTACCCTGAACCAGTTCAATATTCCGGAAGCGGGCTTGCTGCTGCTGATGGGCGTGGACCAATTCCTCGACATGGGCCGTTCGGCCACCAACGCGGTCGGCAATGCCGTCGCCACGGCCGTCGTCGCCAAATGGGAAGGTGGTCTGGCCACCGAGGAAGAAGCAGCCGCGGCTAACGCCGCCAACCAGAACACGGAAAGCCATTGGGGCGAAGCTGACCACGCTAGCAAAGCCTGATAGCGCCATGGTCCGCCACAAGCGGGCCATTTATTTGTTGTCCATGTTGAGTAACAAGCAGTCAGGTAGTGCGATCAGTAGTCATTCCAACTTATTAGAGAGATTTTCATGAAAAAAGTCCTGTTTACCCTGCTGGCCCTTGGCGCAGCTTCCGGCGGCGCATTGGCCCAATCAAGCGTGACCATGTATGGCGTGGCTGATGCCGGCCTGGTGTTCGACAAGGATGCGGCCGGCGACCGCCTGAACCGCGTCGCTTCCGGCGTCGCCTCTGGTTCACGCATCGGCTTCAAAGGCAAGGAAGACCTGGGCGGCGGCCTGGCTGCTACCTTCGTGCTGGAAAGCGGTTTCAATATCGACACTGGCACCTCGGGCCAGGGCGGCCGGCTGTTCGGCCGCCAGGCGTACGTTGGCCTGACCGGCAGCGCCGGCGCCGTCACCCTGGGCCGCCAATACTCTCCGTACTACCTGGCCTTGCGCGACGTGGCCGATCCGTTTGTCATCGGCCTGGCCGGCACGGCATCGAACATTATGGCGACGAATTACCGCGTCGATAACATGGTGCAATACACCACGCCCACCTGGAGCAAGCTGTCGGCCGACCTGGCGTATGGCTTCGGCGAAGTGGCCGGCGACAATGCGAAAAACCGCAGCATGGGCGGCGCCGTGCATTACATCGACGGCCCGCTGAACGTGACCCTGACGCACCACCGCAAGGAAAATGCGCTGGCGACCCAGCAAACGCGCAACACCCTGCTGGCCACGCGCTACGACTTTGGCGTAGTGCAAGGTAACTTCGGCTACGCCGACAACCGCGCCCTCGACAACAGCAAGAGCAATGACATCCTGGTTGGCTTCAGCGCCCCGTTCGGCGCCACCAAGCTGGTCGCGTCCTACATCCGCCACAACGACAAGAGCAACGCAAACCGTGACGCCCAGCAGTGGGCCATCGGCGCGTTCTACGCCCTGTCCAAGCGCAGCGACCTGTACACCGGTTACGGCCACATCAGCAACAAGAACGGCGCCACCTTCGTCGTCGGCAATGCCACTGACGATGGCACCGGCAACAGCGGTTTCAATTTAGGTATGCGTCATACGTTCTAATCACGGCTCACGTTAGCGCAGGCCGCCGGATGCACATCCGGCGGCTTTTTTATTTCCGCGATTACTTAAATGCGATACTGTGGATTCTTGCAAGTTGGCAGCTGATTTTATGAATAGCAGTAACAAACCCTCCCTTTCCTGGCGCCAGCGCCTGTCGCAACGGTCGGGCCGCGAAACGCTGGCCTGGGGCGTGGTGCTGGCCGCCTGCCTGGCCACCGTCTGGCTCGTGTATTTCTGGACCGAACGCATCGCCATCGGCAAGCTGCAGGCGAGCGGCGCACAGCGCCTGGAGGTGTATGTTAGCAGTCTTGAAAATGCGCTGGAGAAATACGACTTCCTGCCCAAGACCCTGGAGCTGAACCGCGACGTCATCCGTTTGCTGCAGCACCCGGAAGACCCGGTACTGGTCGATACGGTCAACCATTACCTCGAGCAGATGAATGCCCAGGCGAAATCGTCGACCATTTTCATCAGCAACCTCGACGGCAACACGCGGGCCGCCAGCAACTGGCAGCAGCCCGACAGCTTTATTGGCGACAATATCTCGTTCCGCCCCTACGCCCAGGACGCGCTGCGCGGCACGCCGGGCCGCTTCTATGGCGTGGGCACGACGCGGCTGGAGCCCGGCTACTTCTTTGCCCATGGCATCTACCAGAATGGCCACATGCTGGGCCTGGCAACGGTCAAGGTGAACCTGGAAAACCTGGAAAAACGCTGGGTGCAGGGCGCCGACAAGGTGATGCTGGCCGATGAGCACGGCGTGATCTTCCTCAGTTCCATGGCGGACTGGAAGTACAAGACCCTGGCGCCGCTGTCGCCCGCCATCGTCGAAGAGCTCAACCGCACGCGCCAGTATTACTCAAAGCAGCTGGAAGCCATACCCTTCGTTTCCGACCGCCAGTTGGGCAATGGCGCGCGCGTGATCAGCGTGCGCGAGCAGGAACACGCCGACACGCCACCGAAGACCAGCTCAAGCGTCATGACGCAGATCAAGCTCAAGTCCCCGCAAGGCTGGACCTTCATCTATTTATCCGACCTGGCGCAGGCCAAGGCCAGCGCGCGCGCGGCGGCGGCCTTCTCCTGCGTGCTGCTGGGCTTCTTCATGCTGCTGTTCTTTTACCTGCGCCAGCGCCGCGCGGCCGTGGCGCAAAAATTGCGCGCCCGCGAAGACCTGCAGCATGCTTATGACAACCTGGAAGCCATGGTCGAGGAACGCACGTCGGAACTCAATGCCATGACGCAAAGCCTGAGCCAGGAAATCGAGGTGCGCAGCAAGGCCGAGCAGAAACTCCACATCACGCAAAACGAACTGTTTCAAGCCGGCAAGATGGCCGTGCTGGGACAAATGTCGGCCAGCATCACGCATGAACTGAACCAGCCGCTGACGGCATTGCGCACCATGTCCGACAATGCCGTCATCCTGCTCGAGCGGGGACGGCTCGACGACGCGCGACGCAACCTGGCGAAGATCTCGCAAATTGCAGCCAGGATGGGGACCATTACGGGGCAATTGAAGATTTTTGCGCGCAAATCGACCACCAGCCTGACCTCCGTGTCGATTCCGACGGCGATCAGCAACGCCCTGTTCCTGGTCGAGCGCCGCCTGCAGGTTGAAAATGTACGTTTCACCCTGCAACTGCCGCCTGAAGACCTCTTCGCCATGTGCGAAAGCAACCGCCTGGAACAGGTGCTGGTCAACCTGTACGCGAATGCGCTCGACGCCATGAATGGCAGCGACGTGCGCAGCTTGCGCGTGGCCGTCGAATGCACGTCGGAACACGTGCTGATCCACGTGGCCGACACGGGGCCAGGCCTGTCGACGGAAGTGTGCGAACACCTGTTCGAACCGTTCTTCACGACCAAGCCGCAAGGACTGGGACTGGGCCTGGGCCTGGCCATTTCCGAACAGATCACGCGCCAGTTCGGCGGCGTGCTGCGCGCCGAGAACGCCCCTGGCGGCGGCGCCATCTTCACCATCGAACTACAGATTGCAACGCAGGAGGAAAAACATGTTTGACGGCTTGAAGGTCTTGCTGGTCGAGGACGACCCCACCGTACGCGAAGGCAGCGAGCAGGCACTGCAGCTGGCCGGGCTGGACGTGCTGGCCTTCCACTCGGCCGAGCTGGCCTATAAACTGCTGACGCCGGGTTTTCCCGGCATCGTGGTCAGCGATGTGCGCCTGCCCGGCATGAGCGGCCTGGAATTGCTGCAAGCGGTCAAGACGCTCGATGCCAACCTGCCCGTGATCCTCGTCACGGGCCACGGCGACATCACCATGGCCGTGCACGCCATGCGCACAGGTGCCTACGATTTCATCGAAAAACCATACTCATCCGAGCAATTGGTCGACGTCATCCTGCGCGCGCTGGAAACGCGACGCCTGACGCTGGAAGTGCACAGCCTGCGCCGCCAGCTCGAGGACGGTGGTGGCATCGAAGCGCGATTACTGGGCAATTCAATGGCGATGCGCGACATACGTCGCTTGATACTCGACGTTGCCGATGAACCGGCTGACGTGCTGATCTATGGCGACACGGGCACGGGCAAGGAAATGGTGGCCCGCTGCCTGCACGACTTCAGCCATCGCCGCAAGCACAACTTCGTCGCCGTCAACTGCGGCGCGATTCCCGAAAGCATCTTTGAAAGCGAAGTCTTCGGCCATGAACCGGGCGCGTTTACGGGTGCGGCCAAGCGGCAAGTGGGCAAGATCGAGCATGCCGACCAGGGCACTTTTTTCCTCGACGAAATCGAAAGCCTGCCCCTGTCCCTGCAAGTGAAATTGCTGCGCGTGCTGCAGGAACGCTATATCGAA
Organism: Janthinobacterium algoris; assembly: GCF_051380935.1. NCBI lineage: Bacteria > Pseudomonadati > Pseudomonadota > Betaproteobacteria > Burkholderiales > Oxalobacteraceae > Janthinobacterium > Janthinobacterium algoris. The sequence goes on from NZ_JBNYXZ010000022.1 coordinate 78,790, forward strand.
CGGCTCGGCTCGAACGTGCCCACGCCCGTCGACGTGCGCGTCATCGCGGCGGCCAAGCTGGACCTGGAAGACTTGTCGCAGCAGCAGAAGTTCCGCAGCGACCTGTACTACCGCCTGAATCTGATCGTGCTGCATCTGCCACCGCTGCGCGAACGGCGCGAGGATATTCCCATCCTGTTCGAGCACTTCGTGCTGGCCGCCGCCGCCCGCTACAACCGCGCCGCGCCCGTGGTCTCCAGCACGCAGATGCGCAACCTGATGGCCCATTCCTGGCCCGGCAACGTGCGCGAATTGCGCAATATCGCCGACCGCTTCGTACTGGGCATCGCCGGTGGCGCCTCGAGCCTGCTGGCGGGCGGCCAGGCCAGCCCCCTGTCGCTGGCGGAGCAGGTCAACGGCTTCGAACGTGCGCTGATCGAACAGGAACTGCGCGCATATTCAGGCAACGTCAGCGAAGTGAGCACGGTGCTGGGCTTACCGAAACAGACCTTGTACCACAAGATGCAGAAGTACAATCTGGTGGCCGAAGAATTCAGATAATCAGGCGACCCGGCCCGTGCGCAAGGGCACAACCCAGTCGGGCCGTCCGTTCGCCAGCGCCAGCCGCGCCGCCTTCTCCCAGTCATACTCCACCGCATGAAAGTGCGCCGTCCAGGCGCCGTCCGCGCCCTGTTCGGCGATCGCATAGCGCGCATGCGGCGTGCCGTTCTGCATCACGTGCGGATAACCGTGGTCATCGTCGTACGCTTGCAAGCCCACGCTGCCCGGGTTGACGATCAGCCGCCCATCGGCCAGACGCACCTGGCGCGGCATGTGCGTGTGGCCGCACAGGATCAATGCCGCGTTCGCCTCGCCGGCGCGCGCCGCCACCTCGTCAGGCGTGGCCGCGCGGCTGCCTTGCGGCGTGACGCTGTCGAGAAAATACACGAGGTCGCTTGTCGGGGTGCCATGCACGAGCAGCACATCGTGGCGCAAGCGCAAGGTGGCCGGCAGCGCGCCTATCCACGCAAGTTGCTCGGGCAGCAGTTGCGCGCGCGCAAAGGCGTCCGAGACACCCATGCGGGCCGGATCAGCCAGTAGCTGGCGCTCGTGGTTGCCGCGGATGCTGGGCAAGCCGAGGTCCATCAGGCGCGCCGCCGTGGCGCGCGGCTGCAGATGGCCCGAGACGATATCACCCAGGTTGACGATCACATCCACACCCTGGCGGGCGATGTCGGCCAGCACGGCCTCAAGCGCATCCAGGTTGCCATGGATATCGGAAATGGCAGCGATTTTCATGTGCAGGTCTCCTCTTTTTACACACCATTCTGCACGCGTCCAACGTTGCAGACAATGCCGGCACGCTGCAGTCGGCCTGGCAAGCTGGCCTGGCACAGGTAGCAGCTGTTAGGCTCGGTAGGACAAATCCGACGGTAATTTGCGCCGTGCGGCTACGTGATTCAAATGTAACAATTGCTACCATTTCCTTATTGCATTCAGCTGTAGGCCGCCCCAGCGTCGCGGCCCACCCATCATCTTTCCAAGGAGTAGTCCCATGGTTGTTACGTCCGTCCCCGCCCGCCTGTCCCCACCCCGTTTGCAGCATCTGGCCTTGCGCGGCAGCATGATACTGGGCGTGCTGGGCATGGCCACGGCGGCCGCCACGGCGCGGGCCGAGCCATCGCCCGCCCTGGACCGTGCCAGCATCTCGGTAGGGGCGTTTTCCGCCGATCCGCGCATCAATATCGGCGCCGACACGCAGTTTGGCCGCATCGACGCGCCCGAATCGAAGCCCAGCCATACCACCATCCCGCGCATCAAGGCGGACTTGCTGATCGGCGACCGCCACGGCCTGGCATTCGACTACTACCGCTACGACAAATCCTACACGCCCAGCCTGACGGGCGAGACCATCATCAATGGCCAGCCCGTCACGGGCACGGCCACGGCGAATGCCGACCTGAAACTGGACCTGGCCAAGCTGGCCTATAAATGGTGGCTGGGCAGCGGCAACGACACCTTCGGCATCGGCCTGGGCGCCGCTTACTATCATGCCAGCCTGAACGGCACGGCCACCGGCGTCGTCAATGGTGAAACGGCCACGGCACGCGACTCCATCGGCGAGCATGCGTTAGCGCCGCTGCTGGAAGTGGGCTGGCGCCACGCCTTCACGCCGGACTTGCGCATGTATGCGGAAGTGTCGGGCATCAAGAAAAATGGCGGACGCATTAACGGTCACATCTACGGCGGGAATGTCGGCGTGGAATGGTTTCCGTTCAAGAATATCGGTTTCGTGGCCGATTACGGCATGTCGAAAATCAAGCTGCACCGCGACAGCGAACGTGATGCCGACCTGAACATCCGCCTGACGGGACCGTCAGCGTATGTCAAAGTACGCTTCTAAACCGGCTCAGGCCGCCGGTTTCAGCAGCGTTAGCTGAAACTGCGGCAGGCTGGCATCGTCCCACGCCTCGACCCTGGCAAACGGCAGGCGCGCAAACGCCTGCTGCCAGAACGCGCAGGCAGCGGCATCGGCGCGAAACATCGCCACCATCCATGTCTGCGCGCTACCCAGCAACACTCTGCGCACCACCTCCAGCGCCACGCCCCGGCGCCGGTATTTTTTTAGAATGAAAAAGTCGCTGAACTCCTGCACGGCCAGCTCACCCGCCATGCCCGGCTCCGTGAGAAAAAAGCCCGCCAGTTCGCCATCGACCTCGATCCAGCTGGCCGTATAGCCGGCCGCATGCACATACGACGCCAGCCCCGCATCGCACACATCATAGCGGCCACCGGCCAGCAGCGCCTCGCCGCTCCAGGCCGAATTATCGTAGCAATACAGCTGGAACAACTGCGCCAGCGCGCCCTCTTCGCCGGGCGCAACGGCGCGCAATGTCATGTTCTGTACGACCGGCATCATCCCGCCTTTCCGCCATCTGGCGTCGCTGAAATGGCGAGTGTAGCACCACGTCACTCATCCTTCCCTCCTGTCTTTCAGCCCTGCATTTCCACCCCTGGTCGCAAAAAGATTACTTTTTTCCAATTGCTTATATATTATTTCCTTTAAGTAACGTCCGCCATCACGGCTGACAAACAAGGTGATCCCCTTTTACAGACCGGCAGGCAGGTATCTGCCGGCTTTTAGACCCAAGCTCTGGAGAATGCTGCACATGCTATCGATCAAACAGCTGAACAAAACATATGCCAATGGCGTCAAGGCCATCAACCATGTCAGCCTGGAAATTCCCAACGGAATGTTCGGCTTGCTGGGACCGAATGGCGCAGGCAAGTCCTCGCTGATGCGTACCATTGCCACCTTGCAAGACCCCGATAGCGGCAGCATCCACTTCGATGGCCTCGACGTACTGCAGGATAAGGCAGGCTTGCGCCGCCAGCTCGGTTATCTGCCGCAAGATTTCGGCGTGTACCCGAAAGTGAGTGCGGAAACCCTGCTCAATCACTTTGCCGTGCTCAAAGGCTTGACGGAGAAAGGGCCGCGCAAGGAAGCCGTGGAAGCCTTGTTGCAGCAAACCAATCTATGGGAAGCACGCAAGCGCAACCTGGGGACATATTCGGGCGGCATGCGCCAGCGCTTCGGCATCGCCCAGGCACTGCTGGGGGTGCCGCGCCTGGTGATCGTCGATGAACCGACGGCCGGCCTGGATCCGGACGAGCGCAACCGCTTCCTCAACCTGCTGGCGAAGATCGGCGAGCAGGTGGTGGTGATCCTGTCGACGCACATCGTCGACGACGTGACGGACCTGTGCCCGCGCATGGCCATGATCGTCAAGGGCCAAGTGCTGGTGCAGGGCGAGCCGCAAGCGGCCATCGACACTCTGCACGGCAAGGTCTGGCGCCGCAGCGTCACAACGGAAGAACTGGCGCAGTACCAGCAAACCTTGAACGTGCTGTCGACGCGCCTGGTGGGCGGCAAGCCGCAAATCAATGTGTTTGCCGACAGCCAGCCCGACAGCGGCTTCGTGCAGATCGCCGCGGACCTGGAAGACGTGTACTTCCTGCACGTGCGCAACGCTGCCCGCCATGGCGCCGCGGCTCCCGCCGCACCGGTAGCAGTCGCAGCATAAGGGGCCGCCATGTGGAAGGAATTTTTCAAGTTTGACCTCGGCTATCAGCTGAAACAGCCGCTGCTGTGGATATTTGCCGTCATCCTGGCTTTGCTGGCCTTTGGCGCCAGCAGCAGTGATTCGATCCAGATCGGCGGTGCCATCGGCAACATTAACCGCAATGCGCCCACCGTAGTGGCGCAGCTGCTGACGATGTTCAGCCTGCTCTCGATGTTGCTCATCACCATCTTCATCGCCGGCGCCGTGCTGCGCGACAGCGAAATCGGCATGGCCGACATGCTGTTCGCCACGCCGATGCGCAAGTGGGATTACCTGTTCGGCCGCTTCGCCGCCGGCTTTGTCGCCTGTCTGGTGATCTTTGCCGCCATTGCCCTGGCCCTCATGCTCGGCCCCCTCATGCCCTGGGTCGATGCGCAGCGCGTGGGGGCGTTCTCCCTGCATGCGTATGCGTGGAGCTTCGCCGTGATGGTGATCCCGAACTTGCTCTTCATCGGCGCCCTGCTGATGCTGCTGGCGGCCACCACGCGCTCGATGTTGCTCGTCTACGTGGGCGTGCTGGGCTTTTTCGTGCTGTGGGGCACGGCCGGCGCCTTTACGCGCGACATCAACAACGAATGGATCGCCGTCCTGCTCGACCCGTTCGGCATGCGCGCCCTGGGCCGCATGACGCGCTACTTCACGTCCGCCGAAGCGAACGCGGGCCTGCCGCCCCTGTCCGGCTTCCTGCTGGCCAATCGCTTGCTGTGGCTGGGTATCACGGCCGTACTGTTCGCCGCCACCGTGGTCCTGTTCAAGCCGCAGCGCACGGGCACGGGCAAACGGCTGTTCGGCAAGCACAAGGCCGTGGCCGCCGCCCCCGCCGTCACGCCGCCGCTGCAGCTGCCGCGCAGCATTCCCACTTTTACCCCGGCGACGGCCTGGCGCCAGTGGTGGCACATCCTGTGCTTCGACGCGGCTGGCGTCTTCAAGAGCCTGCCCTTCCTCGTCATGCTGCTGTTCGGCGTCATCAACCTGATCGCCGGCTCCAGCGTGGCCAAGGACATGTACGGCACGGCCGTGTATCCGATGACGCATCTGATGCTGCAAAGTATCAACAACAGCTTCAGCTTCCTGTTAATTATCATCGTCACGTTTTACGCGGGCGAATTGATCTTCAAGGAACGGCAAGCCAGGATCGCCGATGTCAGCGATGCCATGCCCGTGCCTGACTGGGTGCCCCTGCTGGCCAAATGCACGGCCCTGATCGGCGTCATCGGCGGCTATCTGCTGGTGGGCGTCATCGCCGCGATCGGCTTCCAGCTCGTCAAGGGCGGCGCGCCCGTGGAGCTGGGCCTGTACCTGAAAGGCACCCTGTTGGGCGCCCTCTTCTTCGTGCTGATGGGCTTGTGCGCGCTCACCCTGCAAGTATTGTCGAATAACAAGTTCATCGGCTACCTGCTGGTGATCCTGCTGATGGTGGCGCAAGCCGTGCTGGGCATGCTGCACCTGGAGCACAATCTGTACGCCTTCGGCGGCACGCCGGCCATCAAGTACTCGGACATGAATGGCTATGGCCACTTCTTGACGGGCTGGGCCTGGTTTGCGCTGTACTGGAGCCTGTTTACCGTGGCACTGGTCATGCTGGCGCAGGCGTTCTGGGTGCGCGGCCTGTCCACCGGCTGGCGCGCCCGCGTGCGACTGGCGGGGCAGCGCCTGAACGGCCGTGCCGGCGCCGCGCTGGCCGCAGTCCTGCTGTGCTGGGCGGGTACGGGTGGCTGGATCTTCTACAACACGAATGTGCTGAATCAGTACAAACCGTCGAACATCGGCATGGACAAGCAGGCGCGCTACGAGAAATTGTACAAACAATACAAAGACTTGCCGCAACCGAAGATCACGGATGTCAAGGCCGATGTGGATATTTATCCTGAGCAACGTAAAGTGTTGATCAAGGGCCACTACGTGTTACAGAACAAGACCGCACAGCCGCTCGACACACTGCGCATCCAGCTCGATCCGCAGCGCAAGACGACCTGGCTGAACTTGCCTGAGCACAAGGTGATGCTGGACGACAAGGAACTCGGTTTCAGCATCCTCAAGCTGGCCCAGCCCCTGGCGCCGGGCGCCACCCTGCCGCTGGACTTCACGGTGACGGTCACGCACCAGGGCTTTACCAACGATGGCACGCCGGACCAGGTCAACCTGAACGGCAGCTTCTTCAACAACCAAGCCTTCTTCCCCCACTTCGGCTATGCGAAGGAGATGGAGTTGCTGGACCGCAATGAGCGCCGCAAGCGGGGCCTGGGCGAACCCCAGCGCATGGCCAAGCTGGAAGATCAGTCCGCGTATGGCAACACGGTACTGGGCGGCGAGGCGGACTGGATTCATTTCGACACCACCGTCTCGACCAGCGGCGAGCAGATCGCGCTGGCGCCTGGTTACCTGCAGGCAAACTGGGAAAAGGATGGCCGCCGCTATTACCGCTACAAGATGGACCAGCCGATGCTGCCATTCTTTGCCTACCTGTCGGCGCGCTGGGAAGTCAAGAAAGGCGAGTGGAACGGCCTGCCGATCGAAATTTATTTCGATAAAAAGCATGGTTACAACACGCAGCGCATGATCACCTCCGTGCAAAAGTCGCTCGACTACTACAGCACCCAGTTCACGCCCTACCAGCACAAGCAGGTGCGCATCCTGGAATTCCCCGGCTACCAGAGCTTTGCCCAGTCGTTTGCCAACACGATTCCCTACTCGGAAGGCATCGGCTTCATCGCCGACCTGCGCGACAAGGAGGATATCGACTACGTGTTCTACGTCACGGCGCATGAAATGGCGCACCAGTGGTGGGGCCACCAGGTGATCGGCGCCAATGTGCAGGGCGCCAGCATGCTGATGGAGTCCTTGGCGCAATATTCGGCGCTGATGGTGATGGAAAAGGAATACGGCCGCACTAAAATGCGCCGCTTCCTGCGCTATGAACTGGACCGCTACCTGAGCGGACGCGGCGGCGAAGCCATCGAAGAACTGCCGCTGGCGCGCGTAGAGGGACAGCAATACATCCACTACAACAAAGGCAGCCTGGTGTTCTACCGCCTGCGTGACGAGCTCGGCGAGGAAGCCCTGAACCGTGCCCTGAAACGCTATCTGCAGGACAAAGGTTACCAGCAGGCGCCATTCACCACCTCGGGCGAACTGCTGGCGTACATCCGTGCCGAAGCGCCACAGGACAAGCAGACGCTGATCACAGACCTGTTCGAGAAAATCGTCTTCTACGACAACCGCGTGACGCAAGCGACGGCCGTGAAACGCCCGGACGGCCAGTGGGATGTCACCATGCAACTGCACCTGGCCAAGCTGGAGTCCGACGGCAAGGGCAAGGAGAGTGCGCGCGTCTATGACGAGCCGGTGGAAATCGCCATCTTCGCGCGCGCCCCGGGCGCCAGGGAAGAGGATGAAAAAGTCCTGTTCACGGACAAGCGCGTGTTGTCGGGCAGCGACCCGGTGGTGACGATTACGGTGAAAGACAAACCGTTTGAAGTAGGCGTCGATCCCTACAATAAGATGATCGACCGCGTCTCGCGCGATAACCGCAAGGAAGTCAGTTTTAAATAAGGCTTGCTTCAAGGCGCTTGATGCTACGCAAACAGGCCGCGCATTCGATGAGTGCGCGGCCTGTTTTTTCGATGCGTTTGTTACGCGCAATCAATCCATCAACGGTACACAAGACCACCATCGATCAGCGGCCACCTGATCGAGCTGCGACACGTCGGCAATGACGGTGACGGCGCGGCGCCCCAGCGCGCGCACTTCGGCGGCGGCAAGGTCCAGCTTGTCCTGGTTCAAATCCACCAGTGCGATATCGGCGCCATCCTTGGCCAGGCGCAAGGCGATGGCCTTGCCTATGCCTTGCGCGGCACCCGTGACCAGCGCGACTTTTCCGGAAATACCCATCTGCGTTCCTTTCAGTACAGGGAAAAAGAGCAGCAAAAAACCGGTCCGGCGCAGCAGCGCCCGCGGCCGGTTCCGCAACGTAGAGACGCTTCAGCCTAACTGAAATTGGCATTTGGCCGCAGCTTGAAACGTGCGCAGCCGCTGGCGTAAGATGGGCGGCATCACCATCGCCTGCTTATTCATCCGCGTTCAAAGGAGTGCCCTATGCTGCGTCGTCACCTGTCCCTCCGCGCCAGCCTGCTGCTGGCGGCACTCGTCTTTGCCACGCCGGCCTGGAGCGCCGATCCTGTCCACAAGGAAAACGTCGAATTGACGGCAGGCAAATCCGCCCACAATGTCAAAGGCAAGATCAAGGGGTACGCCACGGCCGAATACACGTTGACAGGTAAAGCCGGCCAGACCTTCAGCGTCAAGCTCAAGACGAATCAACCGTCGAATTACTTCAACATCCGCCAGCAAGGCCAGGAGGAAGCCCTGTTCATCGGCTCGACCAGCGGCAACAGTTTCCAGGCAAAACTGCCAGCCGATGGCGAATACACGGTGCAGGTGTATTTGATGCGCAATGCGGCGCGCAGGAATGCGGTGGCGATGTACACACTGGATATCGGCTTGCGCGATTAGGCAAGGGAGCGGCCAACGCGGTCGATGCGGGCCGCATAACAGCCCCGCTTGGCATTGTGGACGTGAATATAACTGACGTCTGCATGGCCGAATAGTTGTGCAATGACGGCTTCCACGGCGGTGCCGTCCACCACTTCCGCATCGAGCATCATGCCATCAACAGCATAGGCGCGCAGCGACAATAAACGCCGCCGCATCGATTCCGGCACTTGATTGATGGCATCGTACGCTTGCGTAGCGCCCTCGCGGACAAAAATGGCGTGGGACGCCCGGTAGGGGGTCATGGCGGGCTGGCAGACATGGTTCAACAACAGCACGGTCTCGCCCAATTCGGCATCCACCAGCGCTATACGGTCAGGAAATCCGGGATGCTGGTCGACCACACAGCGTCGCATGCCGAGCGCCGTTAACGCGGCATCGGATAAGGAAAAAAGGGGCAGAAAAGGCTCGGGCGACAGCCCCGTGATGCGAAAATCCATGCTGTTCTCCAGCGTCGTCAAAACCACCATCAGACCAGCATCCGGACAGCGTCGCTATCCGTTTCTTGCTGTGAAATGGGACGATGCGCCCCGGATTGCCGTCGACAGCCCGTGCCTACAAAAAAAGCCTGCTTCACGAATGAAGCAGGCTTTTTATCCACAGTGCCTGACGGCAGGCGTCAGAATGGCAGATTAGAACGGTTATGAGAACTTTTTTTTGTAACTAAGACGTGTAACTGAGTGGTGGCCGATGTTTCAGAGCCCATCCCTTCAAACTCTGTAAATAACATCCCTTAAACGACGTTCTTAGTTACATTCTGGCCGACTCGTCATGCGGCGCCGATAACCCTTTTTTACACGGTCGCTTCTTCGAACGCGAACTGCACTCTGTAAGTCACCAGCTTCAGCCCAGGAATGCCCCTCGCCGCCCAGCGCACCGGCTCCGCGAACCCGCTTGCGACCAACATGGCCCGTGGCGGCTTGCCCTCTTTATCGGCGTACCACCCAATGTACCTGGCGATTTGGCCGATAGATGAATCCTTCGCTTCGCCTGCTTTCAGCTCGATGATTACCGTGCGCCCCTCGGCGTCCCGCGCGAGTAAGTCGAGCCGACCGACGTCGCTGGACTCTTGGCGGGACACCAGCGTCAGGCCTGGCTCCAGGACGTCAAGGTGGCTGACGATTTGGTCTTCCAGGTCCCGTTCGAGGCTCAGGCTGCTTTCAACGTACTCAGTCAGCTCCTGCTGCGTCGATTCGTCCACAACCGATGCCGCCAGTTCGCTTGTTTCTAGTGCGGCGTCATTGGTGAAGACGACAAACCCGTTTTTGAAGTTCGGGGAGGCTCGTAGGCCTGCATCTAACCAGTATCTAGCATGCGGCTGACTTGCTGCGTTATTTGCCCACCACGCGTGGTATTGACGTGCTGACGCAGGTAGGCCGCCGAGAACGACTTTGTCCAGCTCGTCAAATGACAGAATGAACTGAGCATTGGGGTTTGCAAGCAGGTGCTGCGTGAGCTGGGTGTAGCGTGACATTCGGGCCTTTTTGTTTATATAAAATTTTCAACCTGCGACTAGCTTACATGTCTGGCCCAAGAGCTGACAACAACAAAGTAGTACCTCTTTACAGCCGGCCAGCGGCTAAGTCAGCCGCCTCCATCTGACCATCGGCCAAGCGCACTAACGCCTTCCGTTTTGCAGCTTCCAGGCCAACCTGCCACGAGCCACACGCGGGGCTGTAATCAGTTTCTATAACCCGCAGATAGATGCTCCAGCGGTCTTTAGTTTGCGGGTGAAGGGTGATTTTGAATCCCTCAAATTTCGCGACCCAGGCGCCATTCGCTTGCTGTGCCCACTCCACTTGACTCAACTTACTGTACTGCAGCCGCTGTTGGTTTACGAGCATTCGAACGATTACCAGCATCTCGCCGCTCACTTTGGTATCGCCGGCGGCCATCCGCTGGATACCACGCATGATGGCGGCAGCATTACGGTAGTCGCCCAGCCGAATCAGTCTCGAGGCCAACTCGGTGGGCTTTTCGTCCAGTTCTTCCAGCAGCTTCTTGAAATGTTCAGTGCGCTCCTCGGACGTGAGGCTGAACAGGCTGTCGTCATCGTTGCTCTCAATTGGTTCGTAGGTCATTTGAAACCTCCTTAGTGTCGCCAAAGTATGCGACATATTGACGCTAAAGTAAACGACAAGTTTTTGAGGTATGTGAACTGCCGGCTATACCCAACATGACCATTCGAGGATATTCATCGCCCCCATCTAGTCCGAGTAATCGACGCTGGAGTATGATGGCGAGAGGTTAATATGGACGCAAAAGGCACTATGAATATTGAACTCGGCGATGAGCAGCAAAATGAATCGGAAGCGGTGCTCTTTGCCGCGCTGCCATTAGATTTCCCACGTCCAAGCAACTTAGGGGCGGTTTCAGGCGCCCAGCCTAAATATTCCATGAATCGGTACCAAGGCCGTTTCTACAGCCCTGGCTGCTCGCCGCCGGAGCTACTTGAGCGCTGGAACAATTGCGAAGACCTTGCGCAACAACTTGCTGTAACGTCCCTTGACTCCAAAGCCGGGAAACGCTCGCACATGTCAGAGACTGAGATTCTCGACCAATATTTGCCGCGGCTGATTGCAACGGGTTGGGTATCCGAGCCAGAGGCCAGGTGGGTAATGCGCCGAACCGCCGAACTGGTTGGATGGCAGGTTCCTCCATCCGCCGCGAACTAAACAAAAGCCGCCCTCGGGCGGCTTTGTTAATCCTCTCCTAGGCTCAGGCCGCCATCGTCTTCGGCGTTGCCGTCTCGTTCTGCCACTTTTCGAATACTTTTTTGAAAGCACGCGCCATCGGTGCTTCTTCAAAGTGGTAAATCGACGGCGCAAACTCCTTGAAATAGCGTTCGCGCAGGTCATCCCAGCTCTGGACGTCGAGAGGCAGATGCTCACAGGCGATTGCGTCCTCAATGACATGCCGGCGGTCGCTGCTGACGCCCTTGAGCAGTCGACTCTTATTTTCAATCAGCCAGCGCTTAAACGACGTCGACCACGTCCGCAACATCTCCTCGTGCGTGCTAGTACGGCGGAAGAAGATGAGAGTCGTTGCATGGGCTGCGTACCAGCTCCAGTCCGCTAGCTCAGCGTACTGCCACCCCACACGCTCAGCCAAAGCTTGGGCCTTCGGCAGCTCTGGAATGCGGAACGAACCCGTGTACGGCATCGAAACGAGCGCCGTACTGTATTCCACGTACTTACCGTTGGACAGCGGGAGTCGCTCGTAGAAACGGACTTGATGGTCGCTACCAGGAAAGTCGAGGCTTGAGTTGTTCGTATTGACGGCACTGCCCCATCCTGGTTTGCAAGCCAGGTGGTCGATGCCTGCACCGAAGCGTTTCACCAGTCGCTTGTCGTCCTCGTTCGGTTCGACAAAACCAACGCCGAAGGTCTTCGCGAACAATGTGGCGCATTCGCGGCGCAATGCATGAATTGCGGGGTAGCGCCCTTCTGGACGCTCTTCGAGGGTCAATAGACGGGCAATCAGGTCCTTGAATTCATCAGGGACGCCGGTGCCACCGAGCCAGACAGAGCTAAAGGAGAATGGCTGGATGCTGGGGTAACCCAGTTCATGTAGGCGCTGAACGAACGGTTTGTCATCCAGGAAAACGATAGGCACGGACGTTGTTCCCTGGGTGTAAGCGAGTAGTGCTGCGTGCGTGCGAAAGCCCGTTGTAGCGGCGATAGCTTCGCTAAGGTGGGCCGATTTGACAGTGGGGAAGCGGTCTCGCAGGGCTTTCTTGAGCGAAAACACGGATGTCGAGGACAAGGCAAAGTTAGCCATGGTGAAATTCCAATCATTTTAAACATGAGGTCGTGTGTCTCCCGATTACGCACTGTGACCAAAATGATGGAACGCAGGTGCTGCGTGTATTGCAAGTCTGCTTTAACCCGGGAGCAGGTTAGGCCCAGACGCCTTGACATATAGTAACACCGCAGCATGCGGGCATGTCAAGGATTGAATCCTCGGCTTTCTGGCTTATCGGGTTGACCTGAAAGGGGGGAAAGCGGCGCCCTCGGCTTACCCACCGAGGTAGGTGAAAGGATTGATTGCGACTCACACGACTGTTCTTGCGTTAAATCCAAACCTTTCTGCACGATACGGAAGACACCACCCTTGGCGTTGCCGCCGGCGGCGCTAACGTGGTGGTCTAAATGGACCCTGTGGCCCATACCCCGCTAAATAAACCCAGTTCTACCGGCCGAGTCCTTGGCGGGCGCGCTCCTTACGCTGCTGAAGTGGCGGGGGAAGGCGAGACACCGTCTCCCTTATTTTTTACACGGTCGCTTCTTCGAATGCGAGCTGCACTCTTTAAGTCACCAGCTTTAGCCCAGGAATGGCCTTCTCCGCCCAGCGCACCGGCTCCGCGATTCCACTTGCGACCAACATGGACCGTGGCGGCTTGCCTCTTTATCCGCGTACCACCCAATGTATCGGGCGATTTGGCCGATGGATGAGTCCCTCGCTTCGCCTGCTTTCAGCTCGATGATGGAACTGCTGTCGCAGGAGTACAAGGCCGAGCAACCGAACGGCTACATTACAGATGTGGAGATTTGAAGATGGTTGCTATACCCAGCTTATCTATCTCGGACAGCAACCTACATGAAGCACTTCTTGGAAGACATTTACGGCACTCAGCGAGAACTTAAGTCCATGCCGCTAAATCGGCAAGAAGCCATCACGACAATTTGTTCCGATGGTTTTCCACAAGAACCTGGCGTCATTTTCCGATTCGTCAGTACCGACGTCATTGTGGTCTCGGATGCCGAGTCGTGGGAGGTAGACATCGCATCATTTTGTATCAAATACTACGGTAGCGGTAGGTGGGGACTCATTGCCGCTAAACCATCAGTTGCGACTGACCTGATGCCAGATGTCCGCCCGACGCAAAAGGACGTCGCTCTGTGGCTCGAAGACCTTGTACTACATCAGCACAGTCCGAGGCACTCCTGTGTTTCTTTTTGGGACTCCGGACTCGGTTTTCATGTTCTCCAACTTGGCACCGAGAGTGGGGGTGCCGCGACCGTCAACGTTACATCCACAAAAAACTTGGCAGATGAATTTCACCTACCATCATTTTCTGTTAACGAATTCACCTGGTGGGGTGAAGCGTGTATCCCAACCATCGACTTGATTTTCGCGGCAATATCTAGCCTTGGCCTAGCGTTCCTTCCTGAAGAACAGGTGGTCCAGGTTCGCCAATGAAATCATATTGATTTCATTCATAAACTCCAATCCACCGTAGACGTACCATTGAAGTGCCGTGCCGGCCTCTGCCGCTGACTTCAATTCCTCCAACAGACGCACATGAGAGCGCGGTATCTCCCCTATCAAGTCACTAGAGGAGCTGTGATAGTGAACTTCCGACGTTCGTCTCGGCGCCGCTCTTTCGATTGCGGCGGCTTGAACCTCTGGCTCAGAGCGAATGATAAAGCCACCATCCGTCAGCGTCACTGTACCTTTCTTGGCATGGAAAATTCGAGTGCTTCCATCACGCCATGCATAATCAGCGCGGCCAAAAGCCGAGTTGTAGGTAAGGTCTTTTTGGTCAAAAAGCTGCAAGGGATAGCTTTCCGCAGTTTCCTTAATTAGCTGGTTTCGCACGCCTACAGCTAGCTTCTTTCGCTTAGCTTCTTCGTAACACCAAGAAATGAGTTTATTCTTCGATTCAACGATATTTTGTAGCAGACTTGTCGTAAAACAGGACGCACCATATTCTTTGCCTGCACGGAGTCTGCGTTTGCGAATCTCCTGTTCATCTGGTGGCACGATACCCTCACCAGGCAGCACACTAACAAGACGTGGCTTAGGTCTAGCGGTCAACTTCTCGGGAAAGTCGAATTCGCGCTTCGTGACCGTCTTAATAGGCTCCTTGGCCGCCGCCGGCGGCACTGCCACAATAGGTTCACCATCACACAATCCGATATGACGAACTCCTTTGGCAAGATAGAAGTGCGGCGCCTTACCTAATAAGGCATCCTTGTAAATATTTCTCGAGTGGTAACGAACCTCACAGAAGGCGCATCGAAATTTCTCGAATATTGTTCCGTTACTAATGTACTCATCATGGCACTGCGAAGCAGTCACCTCTTGGTTGAACTCGTTGAAAGCTATAAAAGGCATTCGTTTTCCCTAGGTATCACAAACATAGCCTACTGTGCATCAAATAGTGCCCATTGGCAATATTATTGATTAATTCCTTGATATGATTAAGAATTCCTTAATGGACGCAGATGTCGTTGTTGCCGACTACGAGCGCCTCAACCACGGGGCTGTCTACAGCAACAAATCATGGAACCCGCGCTCAACGTCAACATCGCTCCAAAATTCCGACTTTTTATGTCCCATGGCTGACTACTCGCGAACCCTATAATTACGATGCCACGTCAGGAAATTTTGTTGAGTCAAATTGGGCATAGTTATCAGTCGCGCCTCAATTGACAGGCCTAAGGCGGCAAGGTCTGCAGGTCGTAATCGGTGGGAAAACAAAGCAGTCCCTCGTGGGTCGAAGGTGAGGAATCCGGCGTCGAACAGAGCATCCACGTGCGGAGAAAGCAACAGGCAGTTGTCCAGGTTGAACCGTTCATCTCGAGAAGCCTCGGCCCATGCTTTAATATGAGAGCAACGCAGTAGTCGTGGCACCGCTAGGCCTGTCAGCTCGCAACGCCCCCCTCGTGCTAGCAGCAAGACTCTGCGCAGCATCGCCTGGCCTCTTCGCTGCTTGGTTATCCGCTCAACAACCGTATGCTCCGGAAGGGCCATGACTGCATGTTCGTAGGCTACAGGAAGCCCAACCATCAAGCGTTTCTCAAGCACGCGCTCGAAGAAATGCAGGGCCTGGGCCTCGTCGACGAAACCGAGAGTAGGCCAATGCCCAACAGGAAACGGGAAATGGCTATGCACCTTACCACGCCGGCCACTGGAAATAATTTCCTGTTCCACCCACAAAGCCACTTGTTCTCCCATCCAGATACCTAAAGGCTGACTGGGCGACACGGCGAGTTCAAGGCAATGTTCAGCCTTATTGTTTCGGTAATAAAGGGTGCATAACTGCTGCTTGTTCTGATTGAGTATTGACCAGCCTGTCGTCAACTTCTCCGGTATCAGTCGGTGTCCCTCAAAGGACTGTTCAAGCACCGGCAATAAGGGTTGCCAGCGTCGTTGACGGTCTTCCGTCCGTGCCATATAGTCTCCCTTGAACATGACAATCCGGCAGCATGGCTGTACCTCGTGCCCTACACGGTAGGAGCTTTAAAGCATGGTGCCAGTGACATGGACATTTCGTCAAACGAATTTGCGAACACAATACGCCGTCGAACCAGCGTTGAGGACCTGTCACGGCAAGGTAGGGGCGACCGAACCAAGCCAACCCGCCTGCATGGCGCGGAGGATGCCGTCCCTTGTTGGTCTCGCCACTACATTCAATAACCTCCGGTCGCAAACGTGGTGGTCTACATGAACCCTGCGGCCCATAGCTCGCCGGCCGGGCAGCCGCAGGGGAAGCTACAAGGATACTTGGCACTGCGCACTGTTGATTTTTTTGATTCGTTCTTCATGCCTCAGTACTTCCGTCGACGTTCAGCAGACGGAACTGTGCAGGGGATTCCTCGAGAGCGTTTGTGCCCCGCAATGCGGCGATTAGTACGTCTAGGTTCGAATAATCGAACTGGCTCGACCACTGGGCCATCTTCGCTAAGCTACGCACAAAACCCTCAGGGTTGTTCCCTCGAGTTAGGGCACGCGCACAGTCAACGTACTGAGGGTGATACAGCGTCGGGATAATGATGCGGCCGACGCCGGCCCTCGTGAGTTCAGCGTTCATCACAAGCCTGGACAGCCGACCATTTCCATCGTCAAACGGATGGACTTCGGAGATGAGGAAGGCGTAATAGATGGCGCGCGCAAGGCCCTCCGGAACCGACCGAGCGAGCTTTGACCCTTCGGCAAGTGTTCCGCGCACGAAGGCGGGGTCGACAAACTGCGTTGTACCTGCGTAGTTGACCTCCAACTTGGGCTTGCCAGGGTTAGCCTCCGGGCGCATCTTCAGCATCTCTGCGTGCCACCCCTCAAGACCCTCAATGAATTCCGCCCCCGCTACTGGTGGGCTGTCCCGATATGGTGACGTAATTGCAAGCCGAAACACACCAAGGATGTCATGAGAGTCTTTCGGCCTGTTCGATACCACCCTGTTAAGCATGACAATGTCGCGTGCCTGTTCGATGTCGAACTTCGTTCCTTCAACGTAGTTTGAAAAGTAGGACTCGATGAACGCAAAGTTTTGCCTTGACACGCCGGTAACGGAGCTCTCGATTCTAGGCAATGGCTCACGCCGAAGATTCGCGGCTAGAGTCTCGAACCGAGCCATGCGTTCTTGGTCTATAGGCATGCCCTGCGCAACCGCCTGCCCAGCCATAGTTCGCAACTCGCCTTTTGAGTGAGTACCCAACAAAGCTCCAATGATGCTGCGCAACTCGTCCAAGGCCTTCTCTGCCCCGAGAGTGGGCGCTAAGGCTGTGGCCAGGTCACGGATTTCGTTGAGCGCTTTTTCACCCGATGCATTTAGCACTGCGACGAGAAGATTTTCTACTTCGTCGCGTGGCGCTCGTAGGTCCCCCTTACGACCAATGTTTTCCAATAGCATTCGCGCGCGGCCGGCATAGTGAAGTCCGGAGATTCCCATAGGTAAATCCCCTGGCAGCGGTCCGGGCCCTCGAACAACACGAAGCCGGAGTCCCGGAAGCGACACGTTCTTATTGAACGCCGTTGGATGCGAAAGGGTTACATCACCCGACTCCAGTATGCCCCCCTTCATAGCACTGATATGAGAGACAACACCGCCAGGAACTACAACCCCTGCTACCCCCTGCCAGTTCCGCCGAACCAAAACAGCGAGTTCCTCAGCGGCTATGGGGGGCGCATAAACTCCTTTGCAAACTCGCAGAAGTATTCCGGCCGCAGCCTGTCGCTGGAGCTTGCGAGCTTCAGTTTTGGGCATTGAGGCGGCGAAGTACAGCTCGTCAGAGATGGGGCGTGGGAGCCGGGCTGTGCGCATGTAGTTTTCCACTTAGAAGTTGAAAGGGCGTGTCGCTAAAACACTAAAAAAATGTCAGTTTTGTCGTCTAGCCACTTAGTTTTAGCCTTTTCCTAGTATCACCAGCGTATCTCAGACGTAGCAGGAATCACTAAAAAAACTAGAAAATCGACCTAAATTGTCGCCCAATCACTAAGTAAATGCAATTCATGTCGTCTAGCCGCTAAAAACAGTGAAATTAAATAGTGTTTTAACAATATTTTCCTCGACCTTAGGCGAACAAATATGCACTGGGGTGCATCGGCCCTCCATCAATGCTACATTGCCTCATTGCTCGCGGCCAACTTCTTCTTTTTTTGACGGCGATGCACGTAGTTGGCGCCGACAGCCAACGGTTACTTTATTTTGCCAACCTATAGCCTAGGGACCCCGTGAGCACAAAAATCAAGACCTCAGCAATTATTGCTGCGGGATACGTCTATCAAACTATGCAAGGCGTGAACCTACTTTGCGACTGGCTTGATGCCCCTACGCGATACGCGCGAATTCGCTTCGAGTGTGATGAAGACGCGATTGCGCCCCAAGGGTTAGATGACTTGGTCGCAGAACGACCTGACGGTCGAATAGACCTTTGGCAAGTCAAGTTCACGCCATCCCCAGCTAAACATGCGCTTGACTGGAAATGGTTGTTGGAAAAAAAGGGCAAAGCAGGTGGGACAGCGCGAACAAACCTACGCAAGTGGTTTGATGCGCTCGACGCAATCGAGCCAGCAAAAGTTGGGGATATCCGTTTACTCACAAACCGGGTGCCCGACCTTGCAATGGAAACCTGTTTGGCCGGTGGTGCGTTTATTGACTACACGCTTGCACCTGCAGATATTCAAAAGAAGGTGGAACAGGACCTCGGTGGCGCTGCCAATGCAGTGCGTCTTTTCCAGGCGCTGGAGGTTATGCACAGCGACAAAGGCTTCTCCAGTATCGAGACACACTTGACTCAGCGACTGCGAAGGCACTCGACAGTTGAGGGTATCGAAACGCTCAAGAACAGGGCGGTTCATTGGTCCATCGAGAAAAACCAACCGGCGCCAGACGGCTGGATTACATTCAAGGTACTTCAAGCCACGTTACGTGTCATAGCCCCGGAACCACTTCCCGAAGACTTTGTCATTCCGCTGGGTTATCGCGTACCTGACACGGGCTTTCACACCAGGTTTATGGCTGCGCTCAAGGCGGCGCCGAAGCAGCCCGTGGTTCTGACTGGCCCGCCTGGCCGAGGCAAGAGCACATACCTAAGTAAGGTATGCGAGCTGCTGCAGAAAGGAGACATCCCTTTCGTTCGCCATCACTACTACCTGTCGGCAAACGACCGCACTCGCGACCGATACACGAGCTTCGCGGTGCAAGAATCACTCCTTGCACAGGTCAAAGAGTTCCACAATGACGTTGTGGTACACGACAGAGCACTTGCGCCCGCCTTAATGGCGTGTGCAGCACACTACCGCGGGCAAGGAATGCCGTTCGTGGTGATACTTGATGGACTCGACCATGTTTGGCGCAGCCAAGGCTATGACAAACGCTCTCTTGACGAGGTATTTAATCAACTATTACCGGCTTGCGACAACCTAGTTCTGGTCGTCGGAACGCAACCCGTTGAGGATGCTCAACTTCCAAATCGCTTACTTATTGAGGCACCTCGCGGCACCTGGCTGGAGCTTCCGGCCATGTCGGCTGACGCAGTGCTTCAGTACTTGCGCAAAGAGGTGCAACAGGGGCGCCTTCAACTTCGAACTGGCAAGCCGATGGCCGAAACCGAACTACAGGCAGCTGCTGCAAAGCTGCGTGAACGTACTTCGGGCCATCCACTTCATGTCATCTATGCGACAGAAGAGCTCGTAAGGTCGGGTCAAACGTTGTCCGTGTGGAGCGTTGAGAAGCTCTCGGGCGACATGAGTCGTGATGCCAAAACCTACTACAGCTCGCTATGGCACCTGCTAACCGCGAGCCAAAAGGATGTCCTGCGACTCGTTTGCGCATTTCCATTCTTCTGGCCAAAGCACGCCTTTACGGAAATTGCCGTTCTTTCGAGCTCCCCTCGGCCCGAGGTAACTGCTGTGGAGCATTTGCTGCATGCATCTTCGGCAGGCCTACGCCCATTCCACGAAAGTCTTATCGTTTATGTCAGGCAAACCGACACTTTCGAGCAACGAGTCGATGAATTGGCGGCCTTTGTAGAGGCATGGCTGGATACTACCGCTCCGACGGCACTGCGAGTCAACTGGCTCTGGTCAGTAAAAGCGAAAAGGGGCCATCCAGATGAGCTAATTGCAGGTCTTCAGCGTGATTGGGTTCTGGAGCGCTTGCAGGAAGGCTATCCAACGGACCTTTTCGAGAATCTTCTCGACGAAGCGGAGGAGCTGGCCGTACAACGGACCCAGTATGCTGACGCATATCGTCTTCGGCATCTCAAGTACCGGCTGCTCAATAGCCTGTCTTATCAACTAATGGGAGAGGATGCCGCTCGACTTAAGGCCTGCACTTGGACCTTGGCCCCCGATGGGAATGTGATTGACGAGGCATTTGCTTCGCGACATGAAACGACAGTGGTCGACGTAGCAGCGCTTGGGTTGGCCCTCGCTGCGCGAGGCAACGGGTCTGCCGCCAAAGAGTGCGCTCAAGATGCATTACGTCGGCACAGAGGAGAAAGCCGGTTTGCAACGCAAAATCAAGGCTCTGAGGCACAGGGCAAAATGCTCTACTTGGCGAGAGCGTTTGCTGAACTCAATGTGCTTGACTCGACTACGGAAAAAGAGGCGCAATGGATTGCCGGGCAATGGCCTCCGATGGCACACAAGCGCCTAGAAGCGCTCGTAGACAGCAACCAATTGCGTAGATTGGTTGAAATTTCCGTGGCCCTACCCGAAGGTGAGTCAAAGCTGATGGTCTGCGATGCTGCTTTCCGTGCTGCAGCACTCGCTGAGGTCGACCTCGCCGCTTGGACTGAGTTTCCTGCAATGTCTCGCGGGATTCTTGTCGGATGTCTCAACGCACTGGCGAGGGGCGATGTCAATTTTTCGGTTAGGCCGTTGGACTACAAGTGGCAGGAAGGTGGATATGAAGAGAGCCGCGAAGCGCTGTCCAACTTGGCACATGATTGGTTCTTCGGTTCGGCTCACCTAGAGCTGACTGCAGGAAAAAACGTGTCCACGCTAAGAGTACCTAAGTTCAAGAACCGCGAAAACGTTTCGAGCTACCTCGACCAACTCGGCAGCATTGGCCGCGAATTTGCAGAGCGCTGGGCAGCCGGCCACGCTATCAAATTTTCCCAACTGTACCAAGCCTTCAGCTCAATCAAATTTTCGGGCTTTGACCACAACTATAACCTTGGCCAAGGCGCCTCTGATTTCAGACGCGCGCTTCATGGCATTGCTGTCGACATTCAGCTCATGAGTACCCGGTTCGGACAGGCTCCTCTCGTTGAGGTAGCTGACTTGCAGCTCGCGATGAAGCAAGTCTGGTTCGATACAGCGGAATTCAGAAAACAGTATGTGTCAGGCTGTGCCAAAGTGCTGTCAGATGGGGCCGCAGAGGCGTTCATTCGCCATCAACTTTCCGGGTTTGATGCAGACAACCAGGAAGAAACCGGCATCCGTATGATGGCAATGCTAGAGTTGTGCGAGATGGCGATACGGCATGATATCGCGCCCCTAGCAGTGGACTTGTGCCGCAGGACCTGGGAGCTTGCCCTTGGATATGCACAGCGTAAGGACCCAGCTTTATCGGAGGTCATGGATGCGCTCGAATATCTCATGCCTGTCGAACCTCATGAAGCCCGACGATTGCTGGTGGAGGTGGCCCCACAGGTACATAACGTCTTAGCCTATACAGACGGGAAAGGCACTAGGCACGTCTTGGCCCAGGCCGATGACCTGCTAGCGAATTTGGATAGAGGAGCACTTGTCGAAAAATGTCGGAAGCACACTGAATGCAGCGACTGGTCCGAAGCCGAGAACTGTCTGAGAGCATTTCTCAGAACCGCGAAAACTCAGTGTGAGTTCACAAGTGCTGTCCTTCGAACGGGCATCCATCTCGAGGCAATCGAGTCACTACAAGTGGCAGCCGATAGCGGTGATGCCATTGCTGCCAAGATGTTGGCGGAGGTCGAACAACATCGAGGAGGGGACGTCGGGCGCATCGACGAGCAGTCCTCCAAAGGCTCTGATACCGACTGGAAACCCTTTCTTGGTGACGTTAAAACCTACCCAATTACCGACCTGCCCCGGCTCACGAATGACCTAAAAGAGCACTTTGGCGTGCGAGCAGACGTGTTGTGCGAGTGGTACGTCTATTGGGAAGCGCAAGGGCAAGGTTCTCAACTAATTGGGGCCTTGGAACCTATCTTGCTATCAGACTCATGTCGCGACAATGACTTGAGCGACCTCCTCGACTTAGCATTTGCTACCAAACTTCGATTAGAGGGGCCGGCTAAGGCATTTCCATACATAGTTCAAGCGCAACTATTCAGGGGAGGCTGGCTTCGCTATTATATGGAGCCGTCGGAGAAAACTCAGGATAGATTGAGGCAGGTCGTGAAGACGTATAGGCGTCGCTGCGATGAATTCTTTCTTAAGTCCACGTACGGCTGGCTTGATAGGCCCAAGCGAACCCGCGTCATCCCCAGTGACATGATGGTCTACTTCCTTGGATTACAAGGAAGAACGACCGAAGCAGTTCAGTTTGCAGAAGCTATGGTTCGATGCGTTCAAGAGGACACACGCACGCTTTGCCTTAGCGTGCCGTCTTGGGCGGAGAAACTCCCAGACCTAAACGTCGAACTTGAGATGCTGATGCTACGCCTCCGTTGGCCAATTGCCGCGACCCGTTGGTGGGCGATGCAAGAGCTGGCCTCGCTGCTTCTTTCGCCTAGTTCGCACGCGGAGGTATGCCAGCGCTTATTGAGCGAGCTTCGCCTCTGTCGTTTGGAAGCAGAGACAGTTGAACTGCTCAGCATTTTTTGGATGGCCTTCAATCGAGGCTGGGTTGTCGTTCCCGACCTCGGGGCCGCAGTAAGGCATCCTTCTTTGTTGACTGAGCGATTGTTGGATGACATGGGTCAAACGCCCTCATCTAACATCACGCAATCCTTGAAAGTTGCCCCTCGTGACTTTGAAGTACCAATAGGTTTCGAGCGAGTCCAAGGAACCAGCGTTCCTCGAATCTACTTGACACTCATGAATGAATTAGAGCAGCAGTCGAACCTACCGTTTACGAGGCAATTCGCGTTCGAATGGTCTCTGACTGAAGCCGCTTATCCTGATGCGCCGCTCCAGGGTGACCTGGTCTACTTCGTTCGCCCGGCGGGGGACAAAGCGACAGGAGGCTTCGCATGTAGGACCCTTCTTCGGATGTTGACAGCGTTTCAGCGTACCCTGGAGGTTGCAAGGAAATTGTGGAGGATGCCGAACGAGATAGCATTCCACTACGCATGCTACGCGCTTCCCCTTGAACCCACCTTGGCTTTTTTGCGGCCAGCCCGTCCGCTGTGGATGCCGCAACTTAGCCTCAATGTCGTCAAAGACAACACATCGGTCGCTGCATTCATTAACGAAGCACAAAGTACTTTGACAGTAAATAATCCAGGAGCGGTCCTATTGGCAATGGTGACACCGGTTGTTGTGAGCGCCTACGAGATTATTGAGCTGTCTGTTGTTCGCTGGAGAATGTGGGGGAATCGTCCTATCGACGCCGACTCGTTAGCAGCTAGGTTTGATAGCCGCCAGAAGCATAACGTCTACGGAACATTCGATGCGCATGCGTGGGGCACACGTAGCCACGTATCCAGCCTAGAACTCGACGATGTACTTGACGAGGAGACGCAGTCCGCCCCAATGGCCACCATCCATGCCGTTAACCGGGTTGGTTATCTTCAGAAAGACCTATATCCAAAACGGCTGTATCTACCGGTCATTACCGGTCACGATGGTGAGGTTGCCGTGGACCCGTCTGCCGGAGAACTGACGGTGTCAATAGAGGGGAAACTCGTAGCCACCAGTGTCTACTGGAACGCAGGGTGGTCACCAGGTCATCCGACATCAATCAGTGGGCTTTGCGGGACGGCTCTTGTTGGAGAAGTTGAGGAAGCGTTGAAAGAAGGCGACGCATCCCCGGATGGACAATTCTATCTCTGGACCCTGACTAGGTTGAGGCGGCAGAGTGGCTACGGCGCCTTTGACGAAGACCCGCCCATTTACGGCATTCTCATGCAGTAAAGGGTACCCACAACAACCAGGCGGGCAGCGTCAACTGGCGAGTTCGTCGCGCCATCGAGGGCACCTTCTCTTCGGCCAGCAACAAGTATCTGAAGGACTATGTGGCGGAGCAGGCTTAGCGGGAGGAGATGCGCCAGCTAGCGACCGTGAGGGAAGGTCGAGCACGAGTTCAGGATTGTGATGAGCGTTGGCCGGTCATTGTGATGGCGGTGCGGCTAGCCCAGATGACATTCGGAAGTTCGAAGCGGGATGACCGAAACGCCTCGGCTAAGCTCCTACCGGAGCCAGCACAAAAACTCGAATCCGCTGTTGTAGGTGCCACCGCAATGGTGGCATAGCGGTAGATGGCATTTCTGTGAGGGTGCTAGTGCTGCAGTAAATCGAGGATATCAATCTTCAATACCTCGGCTATTTTTTCGATATTGTCGAGAGAAACAGTGTCGAGAGCACTCTCTATGCGAGAAAGAAAGACTCGGGACAGACCTGAATGCTCCGCCAAAACATCCTGGCTCATACCTCTTTTTGCACGCCAATCCTTTAGATTACGAGCGAGTCGTTCTCGGGCTGTTTGGACTGTGTAAGGGCGGCTCATGACAGTCGCAGCATGAGTGATATGCTTTGCCCGGTCTATAAAGTATACGATACAATATTTCATAATGCGGCAAATCAAGCTTGGCACGTGCTTCTGCGTCATTTCTAGACTCTGTTTTTACTGCCATCAATAGGGGTAAAGAAGTTTGGCGCAGTTTTGTTCCTTCTCATTTACTAGCAGAACGCATCCACGTGAAGTTTTGACCAACGCAATTTTTAACTACGAAATGACTTCAGCCCAATTCCTTTCTTCCTACTGCATTTTTTCAGCTGCAGTAGCCGCATTCCGCGGAGGCCCGCCACCAGGCCGAACCGATGCCGATAGCAAGGCCGTGGCGAAAGCGTTCAGGGAAGCCACCAAGGGCTTGGCACAGTCAGATTTGGTGCGCGTTACCGAGTACTTGAATTGGATATCCGCTCAGCCAGATTGCGTTGAAAGTGCTCGAACCCAGGCATACGCCACGGAATTCCGTCTCGACCGGGCCATGGCGAGAACTGGACGTGAGTTAATCTGAGGTGTACTGTCAATAGCGGACACTCTTGTTTCAAGCCGCCTGTGGTTGTTTGCTGAATTTTTCAGCAAACAACGCGGGCGGAACATTGCCGAGGCGCGAGTGGTGAGGTGTACTGTCAATAGCGGACACTCTTGTTTCAAGCCGCCTGTGGTTGTTTGCTGAATTTTTCAGCAAACAACGCGGGCGGAACATTGCCGAGGCGCGAGTGGCGCCGCTGGC
>NZ_JBNYXZ010000023.1:0-91705 GCF_051380935.1 Janthinobacterium algoris
GACCATAGCAAGTTGGTCCCACCCCTTCCCATCCCGAACAGGACCGTGAAACAACTTTGCGCCGATGATAGTGCTGCAACCAGTGTGAAAGTAGGTTATCGTCAGGCTTGTTATTCGTAGTAGAGAAAAACCCCGCCAGCAATGGTGGGGTTTTTTTTCGTCTGATGCTTTGGCAGGTTTTACAGCATACAGGCGTAAAAAAAGCAGCGCTACGCGCTGCCTTTGTCATTTGTCAAACGCATTAAAAGTGATAAGCGACTTTGATATTCATGTAATTGACGCCACTGTTTGGCTTTTTGTAGCCGCCATTCGAGAAATGCTGGATTTTCGCAGCGACTTCCCATTTGTTATTGAAGATATAGCCGACGCCGATATGGTCGCCGAACTGGAAGTGGGTCGACAGGCGGTCATCGTCGTTGTTGTACAGTTTTGACAGCATGTGCACGCCGATGCCGGCTTCCGCATAAAAACCCAGCTTGTTCATATTTTCAAAACGGAACACGGGGGTAAAGCCCAGGTCCCACAGTTTTTGATGCTGGCCTGGGACATTCTGATAGCTCTTGGCATCCCAGCCGCCGATGCTGGCATCCCAGTAACCGCTCAACTGTGTGCCATTCGATACAAACCAGGCCTTATCCCAATTCGAGGTTACGCCAGCGCGTACCATTTGTACCTTCACGCCCTTGGCATATTCGCCGTAGACGGAGTCGATCAGTTTGTCATCGGCGGCAAAGCCGGCGTTGGCCGCCATCAGCGCGGCAGCTGCGGCGATGGATTGGAGGAGATTCTTCTTGAAGAACATAGAGGCTTTCATCGTAAAATTGGCCGATAGGCTATTGTTGTACAGGCACCTTGCTTTGCATGCCGCTCTCGCCACTTGTTGATCTCAGGGGTTCAATTGACATTCTCTACAAAAATTGCATTTCTCGGTATCGGTCTGATGGGGGATCCGATGGTCCGGTGCCTGCTGCGCGCTGGATATTCTGTCACAATTTGGAATCGCACGCACAGCAAGGCCCAAGTGCTGCGTGCGGCAGGGGCACAGCCGGCCGTTTCCGTGGTTGAGGCGGTCAATGGCGCGGACGTGGTCATCTCGATGCTGGAAGCCGGTCCCATTGTGGCGCAGGTGCTGCAAGAGGCGCTGCCGGCCTTGCCAGCGGCTGCGATATGGATCGATATGAGTTCCACCAAGCAATCAGAGGCCCAACAATTTCATGCCAGCTTGCACGCGGCAGGTCATGCTTTCATCGATGCGCCCGTGTCGGGTGGCGTCGGCGGGGCGCAGGCTGGCACCTTGGCCATCATGGCCGGCGCCAGCACCGACGATTACGCACGGGTTGAGGCGATTCTGGCGACCATGGGCCGTCCGACCCTGGTGGGCCCATCAGGCAGCGGACAGGTGGCCAAGCTGTGCAATCAGCTGATCGTCGGCGCCACCTTGACCATCGTGGCTGAGGCATTGCTGCTGGCACAGGCAGCCGGCGCCGATGCGGCTGCCGTGCGGGCAGCCATTCGTGGCGGCTTTGCCGAGAGCAAGATTTTGGAGCTGCATGGCCAGCGCATGCTGGAACGTAACTTTGTGGCCGGTGGGCAGGTGAAGAGCCAGATCAAGGACATGCACAACATCCTCGCGGCGGCCCAGGCCGCGCACGTCACCTTGCCAGTGACGCAACTGGTGACGCAGCGCTATGAAACCATTGCCGAAACGTACCCGACGGCAGACCATGCGGCGGCCTTGCTGGCCCTGGAAGCGTTGAATCCGGGGCAGCGCCTGGGTACTGGCCCGGATAAACTGAGCTGATTCAAGCGATGGGCAGGCTCGCTTCGGCTAGCTTGACCCAGAAAGTGGCGCCGATGGGCAGCAGATGGTCGTTGAAATCGTAGCTGCCATTGTGCAAGACGCACGGACCCAGGCCATGGCCGCCATCGCGGTGTTCGCCATCGCCATTGCCGATGAAAATGTAGCAGCCGGCCTTTTCCTGCAGGAAGAAGGCGAAATCTTCCGCGCCCATGGTCGGTTCGACATTCGCGTTGACTTTGTCCGCGCCCACCACACTTTTCATCACGTCGACGGCAAACGCCGTTTCTTTCGCGTGGTTGACCAGCGGCGGATAGTTGCGCTTGAAATGGAAATCGACTTCCGCGCCAAAGGCGGCGGCCGTGTGCACGGCGATCTCGCGCATGCGCTCTTCGATCAAGTCCAGCACGGGTGTGGTGAAGGTGCGCACGGTACCGACCAGGCTGGCATCATCGGGGATCACATTGGTGGCGCTGCCCGCGTGGATTTGTGTGATCGACAGCACGGCCGAGTCGAGCGGACTCTTGTTGCGTGTGATGACGGTTTGCCAGCTTTGCGCGATTTGCACGGCCACCATCACGGGATCGATGCCCTTGTGGGGCTGGGCCGCGTGGGCGCCCTTGCCCTTGACGGTGACGTGGAATTCATTGCTGGAGGCCATCATCGGCCCCTCCACCACGCTCAGGGTGCCCGTTTCTGCGCCCGGCCAGTTGTGCATGCCGTAGATGGCATCCATGGGAAAGCGTGTAAACAAGCCGTCTTCGATCATTTCACGCGCGCCGGCGCCGCCTTCTTCGGCCGGCTGGAAGACCAGGTACACGGTGCCGTTGAAATGGCGGTGCTGCGCCAGGTAATGGGCGGCACCCAGCAGCATGGCCGTGTGGCCGTCGTGACCGCAGGCGTGCATCTTGCCCGGGTGGCGTGAAGCATGCTCGAAGGTATTCATTTCCTGCATTGGCAAGGCATCCATGTCGGCGCGCAGACCGATGGCACGCGTTGAGGTGCCATTCTGGATGATGCCGACCACGCCGGTGCGACCCAGGCCGCGTACCACGGGAATGCCCCATTCCGTCAGTTTGGCGGCGATCACGTCCGAGGTGCGCTGTTCTTCGTAACACAGCTCGGGATGCGCATGCAGGTCGCGGCGGATACCTTGCAGCTCGGATTGAAACGCCAAGATCGGATCAACTAATTTCATCGGACTCTCCTGTGGATGCTGGCGCGCAGCCATGTAGGGCGCGCCGGACCGCGGCTGTTTGATCAAAAGCAGGCGCGGCTAATAATGCATTGTAGCCCTTGTTTGCCGGGTAAATCCAGCGCACGGCCCAGCTTGCTCAACCGCCAACAGCAAGCGCGCGGAATGGTTTACAGTAGCGCCTTCCCCCAACGTTTTTGGATTGCCCATGACCACCACCCAAGTGCGCGCCGCCTGCCCGCTCGATTGCCCCGATACCTGCGCCCTCCTGGTCACGGTGACCGATGGCGTGGCAACAGCCGTCAAGGGCGATCCCGACCACCCGACCACGGCTGGCGTGCTGTGCACGAAGGTGTCGCGCTTCACGGAACGCACCTACCATGCGGACCGGCTGCTGCATCCGCTGCGCCGCGTGGGCAAGAAGGGGGAGGGAAAGTTCGAGCGCATCAGCTGGGAAGACGCATTGCAGACCATCGCCGCCCGCTTGAAACCGATCGCCGCGCGCGATCCGCAGGCGATCTTGCCGTACAGCTACTGCGGCACCATGGGCCTGGTGCAGGGCGAATCGATGTCGTCGCGTTTTTTCAACCAGCTCGGTGCTTCCTTGCTGGACCGCACCATTTGCGCCTCGGCCGGCGCCACTGGCTACCGCTATACGGTGGGCGCCAGCATCGGCACGGACCTGGAGCAATTCCAGAATGCGAAATTGATCATTATCTGGGGCGGCAATCCGATCGCCTCGAACCTGCACTTCTGGATGCGGGCGCAAGAGGCCAAGCGCAACGGCGCGACCCTGATCGCCATTGACCCGTATCGTTCGCTGACGGCCGAAAAATGCCACCAGCATGTCGCCTTGCTGCCGGGTACCGATGCGGCCCTGGCGCTGGGCTTGATGCATGTGCTGATCACCGAAGACCTGGTCGACCACGACTATATTGCGCAGTACACCATCGGCTATGCTGAACTGAAACAGCGGGCCCTGGAATGGCCGCCCGAGCGCGTGGCCGAGGTGTGTGGCATCACCATCACGGAAGTGGTGGAACTGGCGCGCCTGTACGGCCAGGCATGCCGTTCTGGCGAGGGCGCCGCCATCCGTGCCAACTATGGCGTGCAGCGCGTGCATGGCGGTGGCATGGCGGTGCGCAACATCGCCTGCCTGCCGGCCCTGACGGGCGCGTGGCGCCACCCAGCGGGTGGCATGCAGCTGTCGAGCTCGGGTTCCTTTCCCGTCGACCGCAAGGCCTTGCAGCGCCCCGATTTGCTCAAAGGTACGCCGCGCACCATCAACATGAGCACCATCGGCGACGATCTGCTGAAAACAACTTCACCCGAGTTCGGCCCGCAAGTCGAGGCCGTGATTGTCTACAACTCGAATCCCCTGGCGGTGGCGCCCGATTCCTCGAAAGTGGCGCAGGGCTTTGCCCGCGAAGATTTGTTTACGGTCGTGCTCGAGCACTTCCAGACCGATACCGTCGATTACGCCGACATCGTGTTGCCCGCCACCACGCAGCTCGAGCATGTCGATGCGCATTCCACCTATGGCCACCTGTACATGATGGCAAACAATGCGGCCGTGGCGCCGCTAGGTGAGGCGAAGGCGAATACGGAAATCTTCCGCCTGCTGGCGCAGCACATGGGCTTTGATGACCCGTGCTTCCAGGAAAGTGACGATGCGCTGGCGGCCAAGGCCTTCGATGCGACGGATGCGCGCGCCGTGCATTTCGACTGGGAATCGCTGAAACGCACGGGCTGGCAAAAGCTGGCCATGCCCGAGGCACCGTTCGCCGCAGGCGGTTTCCCCACGCCATCGGGCAAATGCGAGTTTTATTCCAGCGCCATGGCGCAGGCGGGACTCGATCCCTTGCCGACGTACATTGCACCGCACGAATCGCTGGCCAGCAATCCGGCGCTGGCAGCACGCTATCCGCTGGCCATGATTTCTCCGCCGGCGCGCAATTTCCTCAATTCCACATTCGTCAACGTGAAAAGCCTGCGCGCGGCCGAAGGCGAGCCACACCTCGATATTCATCCCGATGATGGCGCCGCGCGCGGCATCGTGGCCGGCGACATGGTGCGCATCTTCAACGACCGTGGCAGTTTTGTTGCCAAGGCCAGGTTGACGGACAAGGCGCGGCGCGGCCTGGTGGTAGGCTTGTCCGTGTGGTGGAAGAAGCTGGCCAGCGATGGCAAGAACGCCAATGAAGTGACCAGCCAGCGCTTGACTGACATGGGCCGCGCACCCACCTTCTACGATACGCTGGTCGAAGTGGAAAAGGCTGGCTGACCATGGCCCTGCTGCGCTGGCCGGCCCGCCTGCTTGCTGGCACCTTGTGCATGCTGCTGGGTGGCTGCACGCAGCTGCGCTACTACACGCAAGCGGCGCAGGGGCAATATGCGCTGTGGTCCGGCGCGCGCCCCATTGATGCCTGGCTCGGTGACCCGGCCACTGAGCCGCGTCTGAAAGTGCGCCTGGCCAAGGCGCAGCAGATCCGCCGCTTTGCCGTCAGCGAGCTGGACTTGCCAGACAATGGCAGCTACAAGAACTACGCGGCCCTGCGGCGCCCGTTCGTGCTGTGGAACGTGGTGGCAACGCCGGAATTGTCGCTGCAGCCGTTGCAATGGTGTTTTCCCATCGCCGGTTGCATCAGTTATCGAGGCTATTACAGCAAGGAAGAGGCGCTCGCGTATGCCGAGCAGTTGCGTGCCCAGCATTACGACGTGCAGGTGGGCGGCGTGCCCGCGTATTCCACCCTGGGCTGGTTCGACGATCCCCTGCTATCGACTTTTATCAACTACAACGATGCGGAACTGGCGCGCCTGATTTTTCATGAACTGGCGCACCAGGTGGTGTATGTGCCCGGCGATTCGGCCTTCAACGAGTCGTTTGCCAGTGCCGTGGAAGAGGCGGGCGTGCAGCGCTGGCTGGCACGCGAGGGCAATGACGCCATGCGCGCGTCGTATGCCCAGTATGCGGCGCGGCGCCAGGATTTTCTGGCCTTGCTGCTGAAATATCGTGAGGAGCTGGAGGCCGTGTATGCCAGCGACGCCAGCGAGGCGGACAAGCGCGCGCGCAAGGCGCAGGTGTTTGCTGCACTGCAAGACGCATATCAGGTGCTGAAGCAAGAGTGGGGTGGCTTTGCCGGTTACGACCGCTGGTTCGAGCAGCCATTGAGCAATGCGCACCTGGCTTCCGTGTCTACCTACAATGAATTTTTGCCTGCCTTCAAAAAATTGCTGGAAGAAAAAAAGAACTTTCGTGCTTTTTATGCTGCAGTGCACACAATGACCCAGATCAAGAAGCCTGAGCGCAGGCGTGTGCTGGAACAATTGTCCAGCCCGTGACCCCTAAAGATTGTCTCGCACGTCAGGGCAAACGATCCTGCAACAGTGTATTTATCATGCTGCACTGCAACACAAAAAGCCCCTAGAGCTGCCGCTCGAATACTGTTGAAAGCGCTTGCATGGAAGCGCGGCGCCCGATAGCATCGCGTTAGTAGCATAGAGCAATTGCTCGTCAGAATGCTCAAACTGACTGCCGGACGACAGAATCCGCAGCAATGATCCGCGCCGGCAGGGTGCGCCGGCTCCCCCACGATTATTCGAGACAAGAGGCACAGGATGGAAAAAATTTGGCTGAAGTCGTATCCTCCCGGCGTTCCCGCCGACATCGATCCTGATCAATATCGTTCGCTGGTGCATTTGCTGGAAGAAGCGTTTCAAAAATATGCAGACCGCAATGCCTATGTCTGCATGGACAAATTTCTCACCTATGCCGAACTCGACACCTATTCGCGCCAGCTGGGTGCCTGGCTGCAAAGCCGTGGCTTGAAAAAAGGTGCCAGAGTCGCCCTGATGATGCCGAACGTGCTGCAGTATCCGGTGGCGATTGCCGCCGTCTTGCGCGCCGGCTACACGGTGGTCAATGTCAACCCGCTGTACACGCCACGCGAACTCGAGCACCAGCTCAATGATTCGGGCAGCGAAGCCATCATCGTGCTGGAAAACTTTGCCCATACACTCGAACAAGTGTTGAGCAAGACGGCCGTCAAGCACATCATCGTCGCCAGCATGGGTGAAATGCTGGGCGGCTTGAAAGGCATGATCGTCAATTTTGTCGTGCGCAACGTCAAGAAGATGGTGCCTGCGTATTCCTTGCCGAACGCCATGCGTTTCAAGCAGGCGCTGGCGCTCGGCAGCCGCATGAAACTCACGCCCGTCGAGCTGAGCATCAACGACGCCGCCTTCCTGCAATACACGGGTGGCACCACGGGCGTGTCGAAGGGCGCGACCTTGAGCCACCGCAACGTGATCGCCAATGTGCTGCAAAGCGAAGCGTGGTCGGGCGCGGCGCTCGACCAGAACAGCAAGGAACAGATGATCGTGGTCTGTGCCTTGCCTCTGTACCATATCTTTGCCCTGACGGCGTGCGCGATGTGGGGCACGCGCGTGGGCGCCCTGAATATCCTGATCCCGAATCCGCGCGATATCCCGGGCCTGATCAAGGAGTTGGGCAAGTATAAATTCAACCTGCTGCCCGCGGTTAATACGCTGTATAACGCGCTGGTCAACCACCCCGACTTTGCCAAGCTCGACTTCTCGGGCTTGAAGATTGCCAATGGCGGCGGTATGGCGGTGCAGCAAGCCGTCAATGACAAATGGCTGCAAGCGACGGGCGTGTCCATCATCGAGGGTTATGGCCTGTCGGAAACGGCGCCTGTCGCCACGTGCAACCGCGCCGACAGCACTGCGTTTTCCGGCACCATCGGCTTGCCGATTCCGTCGACCGAGATCGCGATTCTCGACGATGACGGCAAGGAAGTACCGCTGGGCCAGACGGGCGAGATCGCCATCCGTGGCCCGCAAGTGATGACGGGCTACTGGAACCGTCCCGATGAAACGGCCAAGGTCATGACACAAGATGGCTATTTCAAATCGGGCGACGTGGGCATCATGGATGAACGCGGCTACGTGAAGATTGTGGACCGCAAGAAAGACATGATTCTCGTCTCCGGCTTCAATGTGTATCCGAACGAAGTCGAAGCCGTCATCGCTGCCCATCCCGGCGTGCTCGAGTGCGCCTGCGTGGGCGTACCCGATGAGCATTCGGGCGAAGCCGTGAAAGTGTTTGTGGTACGCAAGGATCCGAACCTGACCCAGGCAGTGCTGGCCGCGTATTGCAAGGAACAATTCACCGGTTACAAGCGGCCGAAATACATCGAGTTCCGCGATGAACTGCCGAAGACTAACGTCGGCAAGATTTTGCGTCGCGCCCTGCGTGACGAAACGAAGACCGCAGCATAAACAGTGTGGGATGCACCAGGAGGCGCATCCCTTTTACAGATAAAGATGAGGCAAGATGGACAAGATTTGGTTGAAGTCGTACCCGGACAGCGTTCCCGCAGAGATTGATTGCACGCAATACCGTTCCGTGACGCATTTGTTGGAAGAGTCGTTCCAGAAATATGCGGACCGTAACGCTTTCGTGTGCATGGATAAATTCCTTACCTACCGGGAGCTCGACCAGCTGTCGCTGCAGATGGGGGCCTGGCTGCAAAGCAAGGGGCTGCAACCGGGCGCGCGCGTAGCGATCATGCTGCCGAACGTGCTGCAATATCCGGTGGCGATGGCGGCAATTTTGCGCGCCGGCTATACCGTGGTGAATGTCAATCCGTTGTACACGCCGCGTGAATTGCAGCATCAGTTGATTGACTCGGGCAGTGTAGCGATCATCGTGCTGGAAAACTTCGCCACCACGGTGGAGCAAGTGTTGCCGCATACCCAGGTCAAGCATGTGATCGTCGCCACCATGGGTGACATGCTGGGCGGCTTGAAGGGCACCATCGTCAACTTCGTCGTGCGCAAGATCAAGAAAATGGTGCCTGCGTTTTCCTTGCCTGGCGCCATCAGTTTCAACAAGATGCTGGCCGAAGGCGCGCACCTGACGCTCAAGCCCGTGCAGCAGGGGCATGACGATATCGTCTTCCTGCAATACACGGGTGGCACGACGGGCGTGTCGAAGGGCGCGATGTTGCTGCACCGCAACGTGATCGCCAACGTGCTGCAAAACGAGGCGTGGATGTCGCCCGTGATGACGCCTGAGATGCGCGCCACCTCGATGGGATTCATGTGCGCCTTGCCCCTGTATCACATCTATTCGTTGACGGTCAGCGCCCTGATGGGCATGCGCCTGGGCGGCATGAGCGTGCTGATTCCCAATCCGCGCGACATCCCCGGTTTCGTCAAAGAATTGTCCAAGCACAAAATCGTCGTCTTTCCGGCCGTCAATACCCTGTACAACGCGCTGCTGAACAATGCCGACTTTGCCAAGCTCGATTTTTCCAGTTACAAAGTGTGCAATGGCGGCGGCATGGCCTTGCAGCGCAACGTGGCCGAACGCTGGCTGAAACTGACTGGCTGCCCGCTGATCGAAGGCTATGGCATGTCGGAAACATCGCCCGTGGTGACGGGCAACCGCGTCGATATCACGGAATTCACGGGTACCATCGGCTTGCCATTCCCCTCGACGGAAGTGGCGATCTTGAACGATGACGGCGTGGAAGTGCCGCTGGGCGAGCCGGGCGAGATCGCCGTGCGCGGCCCGCAAGTGATGGCGGGCTATTGGCAGCGTCCGGACGAGACGGCCAAGTCGATGACGGCCGACGGCTACTTCAAGACGGGCGACGTGGGTGTCATGGATGAGCGCGGCTATGTGAAGATCGTGGACCGCAAGAAAGACATGATCATCGTTTCCGGCTTCAATGTGTATCCGAACGAGGTGGAGGACGTGGTCTCTTCGTGCCCGGGCGTGCTGGAATGCGCCTGCATCGGCGTGCCGGATGCCAACGCGGGCGAAGCCGTAAAAGTATTTGTCGTGCGCAAGGATCCGAACTTGACGGTGGAGCAGATCCGCGAGCATTGCAAGCATGAATTGACGGCCTACAAGAAACCGAAATACATCGAGTTCCGCGATGAATTGCCGAAGACCAATGTCGGCAAGATATTGCGCCGTCAATTGCGCGACGAAAAGAAAGTGGCTTAGTTCACTGCCAAGGCCGTGTCCGCCACTAGGTTCCGGCCTGGGCGGCTGGGCAGGCCAAAGCACGGGCGCAGCCAGTTCACCTTGCTGATCAGCAGCGAAGTCCCCAGCCAGCAGCTTGCCAGCGTGCCAGCCAATATCAGCAGCGGCTCCAGCACGAGGCCCAGCTTCAGGGGCACCAGCCAGTAGGCCAGCAGCACGATCGCGCTCTGGAGTAATAGGTACCAGGGAAAGACGGCTTGGCAGGCCCATGGCAGCCAGGCAAAGGGGGCGGTTCAATAGCGTATGCGACCAGCCCAGGATGGCGCAGATGGCCAGCCACTTGTACAGGTTGCGCATGGGCCAGGAGCCAGCCGAGGCCCAGGTCAGCAGTTTTTCTGAATAAATCTGGTCGAAAAACATGTACACGGCAAACGCGCCCAAGCCCAGCCACAGCGTGCGCCAGCGCAGGCGCGCCAGTTCCGCCCCCAATTCCTTGTCATTGCCCAGCCACCAGCCATCGAACGCCGCCTGGACGGCAAGCGCTTTGTGCGCGTGCACCGCCGCTATATCGTCAGCCTTGATTTCGTGCAAAGCATCGTGCCGCTGGAATCGGGCGATGCGCTGTCCACGGGTGGCGAAGTGCCCGTCAGCCGGCGCTACCGCGATGCCATGAAAAGTACTTGCTAGCTTTCCTGCAAGCCAGCCTTGCCGTCGCGCACGATAAAGCTGGCCAGTGTTGCGATGCCGGATGCGCTGTCGCGCACATTCTCCAAACCCTGGAACAGGGTCGTGGTTTTCTCCGGTGTGATTTCCATCAACATATAGCCGCGCTTGTCGCTGCGTCCGTAACGGATGTGCGGGTTCATCGCCACGTACTGCTCGGTGCGCGCCTGCGGGCGGGAACTCGAGGTGATGGACGTGCCGCAAAACTCGGTGGCCAGCACGGGATTATCCTTGCTGGTGGGCCGCGTGGCGTTGCGGCTCAGTTCCGTGGCATAAAAGGTGTGTACGTCGCCTGACAGCACCAGCGGGTTGCGCGCGCCGCTGCTGCGCAAGGCATCGAGCAGGTGCTGGCGCGCCATCGGATAGCCATCCCAGCCATCGGTCCATATGCGCTCGTCGCCGGGACGCCGGATGGGCACCTGGCTCGATTGCGCCATCAGCGTTTGCTGGGCCAGGATATTCCAGTGCGCCGGAGAGGTGGCTAGTCCCGCTTGCAGCCAGCGCTGCTGCTCCTCGCCCAGCATGGTGCGTTCCGGTTTCAGCAAGTCGGGGCAGTTGCGCGTGGTGACGGAATTGGAGCCGCCGCGGCCCGGCCTGGCGCATGCGTGATAGGCACGGTATTGCCGGTCGTCCAGTACGTGGAAGCGCGCCAGCCGGCCCCAGTCGTAGCGCTGGTAGATGCGCATGTCGACAAAGCCCCGCCGCCCCAGCGGCAGCAGGCGCAGCGGCATGTGTTCATAAAACGCCTGGTAGGCGGCCGCGCGGCGCTGCAAAAAGGTGGGCGTGAGCAATTCGTCGCGGTCATTGCCATAATCGTTGGCCACTTCATGGTCATCCCAGGTGACGATCCATGGCGCGGCCAGGTGCGCGCCCTGCAAATCCTGGTCGCTTTTGTATTGCGCGTAGCGGGCGCGGTACTCGTCCAGGCTGAAACTTTCGTGCGTGCGCACGGCGCGGCGCGGGTGCTGCAGCTGGTACGGCCCCCATTCATAGATGTAGTCGCCGAGGAAGGCCACCAGGTCGGGCGCGGCTGCGGCAATGTGCCGGTGCGCCGCATACGCGCCGAATTCCCAGTGCTGGCACGAGGCAACGGCCAGCTTCAGCGACGCAGGCAGGGCATCGGCGGCGGGTGCCGTGCGTGTGCGGCCCACGGGGCTGACGGCGTCGCCAAACATAAAACGGAACCAGTACCAGCGGCCGGGCGCCAGGCCGCCCACGTCCACGTGCACGCTGTGCGCGAGGGCGGGCGTGGCCGTGGCTTGCCCTTTGGCGATAATGCGACGAAACCCTTCGTCGTCGGCCACTTCCCAGCGCACGTTCAGGGCGATGGCGGGTGTGGCGGCCACCTGCAGCGGGTCGTAGCAGATGCGCGTCCACAGCACGACAGCGTCCGGCAAGGGCGAACCGGACGCGACACCGAGCGCAAAAGGATAGCCTGTGCCATTCAGGCGCGTGGCGGCGCGCGCGCCGGAACCGGACAGCACGCCGCCGGCCGCGGCCAGCGCACTGATGCGCGCGGCACTGAGCAGGAAGATGCGGCGCTGGCTATCCATGCCGGCTGGCCATGCAATGTGGGATTATTGCGACAATCAAGACGACAATAAGGTCTCGATGGGCGGCACCTTGCGCGGTTTGCGGTCGGAGTCGGTCGCCACGTAGATCAGCGTGGCTTCCGTGACTTTCACGATGCACGCCTGCAGGCGGTTGCGCTCGGCATACACCTCCACATTGACGGTGATCGAGGTATTGCCAACCTTGACTATTTCGGCGTAGAAGGAGAGCAGATCGCCGACGAACACGGGATTTTTAAAGACAAAGGAATTGACGGCGATGGTGGCCACGCGGCCGTTGGCGCGCCGCGTGGCCGGCAGCGAGCCGGCAATATCGACTTGCGACATGATCCAGCCGCCGAAGACGTCGCCGTACACGTTGGCGTCGGACGGCGCGGGCATCATGCGCAATTCCGGCATTTTTCCGGCGGGCAGGCCGGAGGCGAGGCAGTTGTCGGGGCGGTCGGGGGAGGTGCTCATCTTTTATTCTCATGAAAGGCTACAATTGCCCCGATTGAACCATAAAAAGCCGACCTTCGCCATGCGCCGTTCCCAGACTTCTCCCCCGCCCCGCTCGCCAGCCTCCGCCAGCCACAGCGATTTCGCCACCATCAAGACCTTGTTGCCATATTTGTGGGTCTACAAATGGCGGGTCCTGCTGGCGCTGCTATGCCTGGTGGGCGCCAAGCTGGCCAACGTGGGCGTGCCCCTGATCCTGAAAAAACTCGTCGACGCCATGACGATCACGGCGGCGAGCCCGCAAGCGTTGCTGGTGTTGCCCTTGGGCTTGCTGGTGGCCTACGGCTTGCTGCGCCTGTCGACCACCTTGTTTACGGAATTGCGCGAATTCCTGTTCGCCAGGGTCACGCAGCGGGCCGTGCGCACCATCGCCCTGCAAGTGTTCCGCCACCTGCATGCCTTGTCGCTGCGCTTCCACCTGAACCGGCAGACGGGCGGCATGACGCGCGATATCGAACGGGGCACGCGTAGCGTCGGTTCGCTCATTTCCTATACCTTGTTCAATATCTTGCCGACCCTGGTGGAAATCACCCTCGTGCTCGGCTATCTGTTCTTGCATTACGACATCTGGTTCACCGTGATCACGGCGGTGGCGCTGGTGTCGTACATCGCGTTTACCGTGCTGGTGACGAACTGGCGTACGCATTTCCGCCGCACCATGAACGACCTGGACTCGAAGGCGAATACCAAGGCCATCGATTCGTTGATCAACTATGAAACCGTCAAATATTTCGGCAACGAGGATTACGAGGCGAAGCGCTACGACGAAGGCTTGCAGCGCTATGAATCGGCCGCCGTCAAATCGCAAACATCCTTGTCCCTGCTCAATACGGGCCAGTCGCTGATCATCGCCACGGCCGTCACCTTGATCCTGTGGCGCGCCACGGTGGGCGTGATCAACGGTAGCATGACGCTGGGCGACCTGGTGCTGGTGAACGCCTTCATGATCCAACTGTACATCCCTCTCAATTTCCTCGGCGTCATTTACCGCGAAATCAAGCAAAGCCTGGCCGATATGGAGCGTCTGTTTTCCTTGCTGAACGAAAACCGCGAAATCGCCGATACGCCGGACGCAAAACCGCTCGTCACGCGCGGCGCAGCCGTGCGTTTCGACCACGTGGATTTCAGCTATGAAGCCAAGCGGAAAATCCTGTTCGACGTGGATTTCCAGATACCGGCCGGCACCACGACGGCCGTGGTGGGCCACAGCGGCTCGGGTAAGTCGACCCTGTCGCGTTTGCTGTTCCGCTTCTATGAAGTCGATGGCGGCAGCATCACCATCGATGGCCAGGACTTGCGCAGTATCACGCAGGACTCTCTGCGTGCGGCCATCGGCATCGTGCCGCAGGATACGGTCTTGTTCAACGACACCATCGAATACAACATCGCTTACGGCAAGCCGGGCGCCAGCAAGGAGGCCATCGTGGCGGCGGCAAAAGCGGCGTCGATCCATGATTTTATTGAAAGCTTGCCAGATGGTTACAACTCCATGGTGGGCGAGCGGGGCTTGAAGCTGTCGGGCGGCGAAAAGCAGCGCGTGGCCATCGCCCGCACCTTGCTGAAAGACCCGGCCATCCTGATCTTCGACGAAGCCACGTCGGCGCTCGACTCCAAGGCCGAGCAGGCGATCCAGGCGCAATTGAAGGAGATCGCCAAAAACCGTACCACCTTGGTCATTGCGCACCGCCTGTCGACGGTGGCCGATGCCCAGCAAATTCTGGTGCTCGACCATGGCCGCATCGTCGAGCGGGGCACGCATCCGCAATTGCTGGCGGCCGATGGCTTGTACGCGCAAATGTGGCAACGCCAGCAGGCAAATAGGGACGATGAGGCGGAAGAGGACGACGCGCTGGCGGGCTTGGCGCCGGCAAAATAAATCGGGAAGGGAAAATCAGTAGGAAAAATGCTACAGCCGCGCTGATTCAGGCGCGCGTATAGTCGCTATTTGAGGGCAATCGCAGAAAACGGCTAGCTCAGCGCTGAAAATGAAATAAAATTAATTCCATTGGTGGCGTCTGCGCCACAGTTGTTTCGTTCGGAGTACATCCGGTTTGTCCGCCCAGGAGAATTTATGAAATTGACCAAAATCATCGCCACGTTGCTCAGCGTCGGTGTCATCAGCAGCATGTCGCCAGTCCAGGCTCAGGAATTGACCGGCACCTTGGCCAAGATCAAGAAAGCCGGTTCCGTCACCCTTGGTGTGCGCGACGGCTCCGTTCCCTTCTCCTATCTCGATGACAAGCAGCAATACCAAGGCTATTCGATCGACCTGTGCATGAAAGTTGTCACGGCTCTGCAAAAGCACCTGGGCATGAGCGAACTGAAAGTGGTGATGAGCCCCGTCACCTCGGCTAACCGCATCCCGCTGATGGCCAACGGCACCATCGACCTCGAATGCGGCTCGACAACGAATAACTTGGAGCGCCAGCAGCAGGTGGCGTTCGCACCTACCATGTTTGTCATCGGCAACCGCGTGCTGTCGAAAAAAACCTCGAACATCAAGACCCTGGAAGACTTGCGCGGCAAGACGCTGGTCGCTACGGCCGGCACGTCGACCATTAAACAGATGACGATTTTGAACAAGGAAAAGAACCTGGGCATGACCATTGCCGTCGGCAAGGATCATCCTGAATCGTTCCTGATGCTGGAAACGGGGCGCGCGGTGGCCGAAGCCAACGACGACATCCTGCTGGCATCGCAAGTAGCCAACTCGAAAAACCCGAACGACTACGAAATCACCAAGGAAGCGCTGTCGGTCGAGCCGTACGGCATCATGCTGCGCAAGGGAGATCCAGCTTTCAAGAAAGTGGTCGACGACGCGCTGATCCGCTTGTACAAGAGCGAAGACATCAACCGCATTTATGCGAAATGGTTTACCTCGCCGATCCCGCCGAAAAACATCAACCTGAAGTTCCCGATGCCGCCGCAATTGAAGGCCGTGTTCATGAATCCGACCGATTCGGGCGATCCGGCCGCGTATGCGGCCGTGCCCGAAGCGCAGAAGACATCGGACAAACGGAAAAAGTAACAAGAGTGCGTAACAAATCGGGGGGCGCAAGCCTCCCGTTTTAATTGCGGGACGGGCGGCAGACAAGCCGCCTTCCTTGGGCTGCATGGGAAGGATGATCATGAATTACAACTGGAATTGGCGCATCTTCTGGGAGATGTCTCCCGATGGCGTGGGCACGTATATGGACACGCTGTGGTCAGGCTTGATCTGGACCCTGGCCACGGCTGGTGCGGCCTGGATCATGGCACTGATATTGGGTCTGGTGATCGGCACCGTCCGCACCCTGCCGAACAAATGGCTGGTGGGCGTGGCCAATGCCTACGTCGAATTGTTCCGCAATGTGCCGCTGCTGGTGCAAATGTTCCTGTGGTATTTCGTCATGCCGGAACTGCTGCCGCCGGACCTGGGTGCCTGGGTCAAGTCGTTGCCGAACGCGCCATTCGTCACGGCTGTTCTGTGCCTGGGATTCTTCACTTCCTCGCGCGTGGCCGTGCAGGTGACGACGGGCATCGAGGCGCTGCCGCGCGGGCAGAAACTGGCCGGCACCGCGTTGGGCCTGACCCTGCCGCAAACCTACCGTTTCATATTGCTGCCGATGGCCGCGCGCGTCATCATGCCGCCGCTGACCAGTGAATTTCTGAACATCATCAAGAACAGCTCCGTGGCATTGACCATCGGCCTGATCGAACTGACGGCCAGCGCGCGCGCCATCCAGGAGTTTTCTTTCCAGGTGTTCGAGGCATTTTCGGCCGCCACCATCATCTATGTCGTCGTTAATCTGCTGGTGGTGGTGCTGATGCACCTGATCGAGAAAAAGGTCGCCATCCCGGGCTTCATCGTCGCCGGCGCCAAGACGGGAGGACATTAATATGTTCGGTAACTTCGACTTCGATGTCATCTCCCGCTCGTGGGTTTACCTGTTCCAGACTGGCATGGTCTTCACCCTGAAACTGACGGCGCTGGCCATGGTGGGCGGCATCGTGCTGGGCACACTGCTGGCGCTGATGCGCCTGTCCAGCAGCCGCCTCATCTCGGGCGTGGCATCGAGTTACGTCAACCTGATACGCTCGATCCCGCTGGTGCTGGTGATCTTCTGGTTCTACTTCCTGGTGCCGTACATCGCCGCCTGGGTCATCGGCGCGAACGAACCCGTGAAAGTGGGCGCATTTTCTTCCGCGCTGATCACCTTCATCATGTTCGAGGCGGCATACTATTGCGAGATCATGCGCAGTGGCATACAGTCGATCCCGCGCGGCCAGGTGTGGGCCGGCCAGGCACTGGGCATGAACTACGCGCAGACCATGGCCTTCATCGTGCTGCCGCAAGCCTTCCGCAACATGATTCCCGTGCTGCTGACGCAGACCATCGTGCTGTTCCAGGACGTGTCGCTCGTGTACGTGTTGTCGATCCCCGATTTCGTCGGCGCCGCCTCGAAGATCGCGCAGCGCGACGGCCGCCTGGTGGAAATGTATGTGTTTGTCGCCGTCGTGTATTTCGTGCTGTGCTATGCCTTGTCGTTCCTGGTAAAACGCCTGCAGAAACGCGTCGCCATCATTCGCTAACCGTAAAAGAAAGAACAAGATGATCGAACTCAATAACGTCAGCAAATGGTATGGCCAGTTCCAGGTGCTGACCGACTGCAGCACCAATGTCGCCAAGGGTGATGTGATGGTCATTTGCGGCCCGTCCGGCTCCGGCAAGTCGACCCTGATCAAGACCGTCAACGGCCTGGAGCCGATACAGCAGGGGCAGATTATCGTCGACGGCATCAGCGTCAACGACCCGAAGACGAATTTGTCGAAACTGCGTGCGCGCATCGGCATGGTGTTCCAGAATTTCGAGCTGTTTCCGCACTTGTCCATCCGCGAAAACCTGACCATCGGCCAGATCAAGGTACTCGGTCGCAGCGCCGACGAAGCAAATGCCAAGGGCTTGAAATACCTGGACCGCGTGGGCCTGCTGTCGCAGCAGGATAAATTCCCGGGCCAGCTGTCGGGCGGCCAGCAGCAGCGCGTGGCGATCGCCCGCGCGCTGTCGATGGACCCGATCGCCATGCTGTTCGACGAGCCGACGTCGGCGCTCGATCCGGAAATGATCAATGAGGTGCTCGACGTGATGGTGGGCCTGGCGCAGGAAGGCATGACGATGATGGTCGTCACGCACGAGATGGGCTTTGCCAGGCGTGTGGCCAACCGCATCGTCTTCATGGACCAGGGCAAGATCATCGAGGATTGCAGCAAGGATGACTTCTTCAATACGACGCGCTCGGACCGCGCGCGCGATTTCCTGGCGAAAATCATTCACTGATCACTGGTTTTCCCGATAAAAGCGGCCGGTCTCCACCGGCCGTTTTTGCGTTGACAGCACGCTTGCGCCGGATTTGCCTCAGGAAGCCTGGCCGCAAAGGCAGCCCCGCGGCTGGTAAAATGGCGTTATTCGCAATGACCGCCTGAGAGCAGCCGCCATGTCCACACTCGATCACACCCCAGCCGCCGTTCCATCCTCCATCACCATCACCCGTCCTGACGACTGGCATTTGCACCTGCGCGATGGCGCCGTCATGGCCAGCGTGCTGCCGCACAGCGCGCGCCAGTTCGGCCGCGCCATCGTCATGCCGAACCTGAAACCGCCCGTCACCACCACGGCGGACGCCGCCGCCTACCGCGAGCGCATCCTGGCTGCCGTGCCGGAAGGCGTGAACTTCGATCCGCTGATGGTGCTGTACCTGACGAACAACACCTCGCCCGACGAAATCCGCCGCGCGCAGGACAGCGGCATCGTGCAGGCCGTCAAATTGTATCCGGCCGGCGCCACCACCAATTCCGACCTGGGCGTGACGGATTTGAAGAATTGCTACAAGGTGCTTGAAGTGATGCAGGAGGTGGGCATGCCCTTCCTCGTGCACGGCGAAGTGACGGACCCGGAGATCGACATTTTCGACCGCGAAGCCGTCTTCATCGAGCGCGTGATGCGTCCGCTGCGCAGCGCCTTCCC
This sequence comes from Janthinobacterium algoris, assembly GCF_051380935.1. NCBI lineage: Bacteria > Pseudomonadati > Pseudomonadota > Betaproteobacteria > Burkholderiales > Oxalobacteraceae > Janthinobacterium > Janthinobacterium algoris. The sequence continues at coordinate 18,808 of NZ_JBNYXZ010000023.1, forward strand.
GGCTCTGTCCGTCGTGTTCGAACACATCACCACCAAGGATGCGGCGCAGTACGTGGCCGAAGCGGAAGGCCCGATCGCCGCCACCATCACGGCGCATCATCTGCTGTACAACCGTAACGAGATTTTCAAGGGTGGCATTCGCCCGCATTACTACTGCCTGCCGATCCTCAAGCGCGAAGAGCACCGCCTGGCGCTGATGACGGCCGCCGCCAGCGGCGACGAGCGTTTCTTCCTCGGCACCGACTCGGCGCCGCACGCGCAAGGCGCCAAGGAAATGGCTTGCGGCTGCGCCGGTTGCTACACGGCCCTGCACGCGATGGAAATGTATGCCGAAGCGTTCGAACGGGCAGGCGCGCTGGATAAACTGGAAGCGTTCGCCAGCTTCCACGGCCCGGCTTTCTACGGCGTGCCGCGCAACACGGACAGCATCACCTTGAAGCGTGAAAGCTGGACTTTGCCAGCTTCGCTGCCGCTGGGCGACAGCCATGTGATTCCGCTTAACGCGGGTGAGCAGATCAACTGGAAAATGGTCTAGGCGCTGCATGCTGCCATCGATAGACTGGAGCCGCCCCTGGTTTGCCACGGTGCTGCCGGCGCGACGGCAGCTGGACCTGCAGCGCGAGACGGTGATTGCCGCGCTCAACGGGCAGGCGCGGGCGCTGGACTTGCGCAATCCGTCCGGCTTGCCGCTGGCCTTCGTGCCGCAAGCGGACCTGCCTGAAGGCGTGGCCTACGAGGAGTTCATCGGCGCGACGGGCGGCGTGCCGACGCGCGACAATCTGCATGATTTTTTCAATGCGCTCGTGTGGCTCACTTTCCCCCGCATCAAGCGGCAGCTGAATGCGCTGCAGGCGGCGCAGATCGCCCTGTCCGGCGTCGGCAAATCGCGTGGTCCCGCGCGCGACGGCGCGACCATCTTTGACGAAAATTCGGCTTTGCTGGTGCTGCGCGACAGCGATGCCGGACGCGCGCTGGAAGCGGCCTTGCGCGGACACGACTGGCGCAGCGCCTTCATCGCGCAGCGCGACAAGTTTGGCGCCGGCGGCGACGCCGAAGTCTGGCTGTTCGGCCACGCGCTGATGGAAAAACTGGTGGCGCCGCGCAAGGCCATCACGGCGCACACGCGCGTGATCTTCGCCGGCGACGCTTACTTTGCGCTCGATGATGTAGCACGGCGCGCCTGGCTCGACGAGCGCGTGGCGCTAGACCTGGCGCAGCAAGGCCTCACCACGGCGGACTTTACGCCGCTGCCCGTGCTGGGTTTGCCCGGCTGGTGCGAAGGCCAGGACGACGATTTTTACAATGACGCGGCGGTGTTCCGCCCGAAGCGCAAGGCAGCTGGCGCAGAAAGAGATCAATAGCATGGAAAATACCGTCCGCTGGGGCATCCTCGGCACCGGCAAGATCGCCCACGCGATGGCCAATGGTTTGCGTGATGCGCCCGGTGCGCAACTGGTGGCGGTCGCCTCACGCAGCAGCGCCGGCGCGCAGGCCTTTGGCGCCGAATTCGGCGTCGAACGTTGCCACGGTTCCTACTCGGCGCTGGCCGATGACCCCGACGTGGACGTGATTTACATCGCCACGCCGCACACCTTGCATGCGGAAAACGCCTTGCTGTGCCTAGCCGCCGGCAAGCACGTCGTGTGCGAAAAACCGTTTACCATGAACGCGCGCGAAGCGCAGGCCGTGGTCGATATGGCACGCGAAAAGAAGCTGTTTTTGATGGAAGCCATGTGGAGCCGTTTCCTGCCCGCCGTGCAGGAAGCCAAACGCATCATCGCCAGCGGCGAGATCGGCGTGCTGCAGCAAGTGCAAGCCGATATCGGCTTTGTCGCCAATTTCCCGCCCGAACATCGCATGTTCAATCCCGAACTCGGCGGCGGCGCGCTGCTCGACGTGGGCATCTATCCGCTGTCGATGGCGGCGTTTTTCCTCGGCCCGGTATCGCAGGTGCAGGCGCTGGCTGAAATGGGCGCCACCGGCGTCGATGAGCAAGTCGTGTTCTCATTGCTGCACGCGGGCGGTGGCACCTCGTCCTGCGCCTGCAGCCTGCGCGCGCAAACGCCGACGGAAATGACCATTTCCGGCAGTCTGGGCCGGATTCGCCTGCCCAGCCGTTTTTACAAACCCGATCACCTGATCGTCGAAGCGATGCATGGCGAGCGCCGCGTCGTCGCCGCGCCGCACTTGGGTAACGGCTACGCGCACGAGGCCATCGAAGCGATGCGCTGCATTCGCGCCGGCTTGCTGGAAAGCCCCGTCATGCCGCACGCCGACAGCGTGGCGCTGATGCGCAACCTTGACACCATGCGCGGCCAGATCGGCCTCGTTTACAGAGCCGACCAAGCGTGAACAGGCCTCAACAGGAATCCTCCATGACATTGCACTCATCGCGTCCCAGCCTGAAAACGGTCCTCATCGCCAGTGGCGTCGTCCTGACCCTGGCGATGGGCGTGCGCCACGGCCTGGGCTTCTGGATGCAGCCGATTTCGCAAGCCAACGGCTGGACGCGCGAAACCTATTCGCTGGCGCTGGCCATGCAAAACCTGATGTGGGGTGTCTTCGGCCCATTCGCCGGCATGGCCGCCGACCGCTTCGGCACCATGCGCGTCGTCATCGTCGGCGCCATCAGCTACATGGCGGGCCTGGTGTGGATGGCGCTCGTGACGCAACCCGTCCTGTTCATCGCCGGTTCGGGCATTTTCATCGGCCTGGCGCTGGCTTGCACGGCCTTTGGCGCCATCAGCGGCATTATCGGGCGCAGCGCGCCGCCCGAGCAGCGCTCGTGGGCCTTCGGCATCTCGTCGGCGGCCGGCTCGTTCGGCCAGTTCCTGATGATGCCGGTCGAGCAGCAGCTCATCTCCGCCGTAGGCTGGCAAAACGCCTTTTATGTGCTGGCAGCGCTGGTGCTGCTGGCGATGATACCGATGGCCTTCTACCTGCGTGAACCGCCCGTGACGCATGCCAGCGGCCCGCAGCAAAGCGTTGGCGCCGCCTTCAGCGAAGCCATCGCCAGCCGCTCGTTCTGGCTGCTGCTGGCAGGGTATTTTGTCTGCGGTTTCCAGCTGGTCTTCATCGGCGTGCACCTGCCGGCCTACCTGAAGGACCAGGGCTTGATGAATCCGAACATCGCCGTCACGGCGCTGGCGCTGATCGGCCTGTTCAATATCGTCGGCTCCTACTACGCGGGCAAACTCGGTGGCAAGATCGCCAAGCGCTACCTGCTGTCGGCCATCTACGTGACGCGCGCCGTGGTCATCACCGTGTTCCTGCTGGCGCCCTTGTCTGCGTGGTCCGTGTATCTGTTTGCCGCCGGCATGGGCGTGCTGTGGCTGTCGACCGTGCCGCTGACGAACGGCATCATCGCCGGCATCTTCGGCGTGAAGCACCTGTCGATGCTGGCCGGGATGGTGTTCTTCTCGCACCAGGTGGGCAGTTTTCTGGGCGCGTGGCTGGGTGGCTATCTGTACGAGCACCAGGGCAGTTACCACGTCGTGTGGATGATCACCATTGGCCTGGGTTTGCTGGCCGCCCTGATTAACCTGCCCATCGACGAGCGCGCCGTCAAGCGTGTTGCGGTGGCGGCGTAATGGGCAGCTGGCGCACATGGCTGTGGCGCCTGGCTTGCGCCGCGCTGCTGTCCATCGTCTTCATGGCCTATCTGCGCCCGGACTTCATGCTCGACCTGGCGAACCGCTTCTGGATGTGCATGTAGCCCCATTAAAGGATAAATGATTTGACTTTCCATTTTTCTGCGGCCGATGTCGCCGCCAGTTTTGATGCGGGCACCTTGAATCGCGGCCGCGACTATGCGCGCCGCGGCAAGGTGCTGGCCCTCACGGCCGATGGGGATGAGATCAAAGGCAAGATCAGCGGAAGTGGCGGTCAACGCTACCGGCAAACGGTGCGGATCAAGCCAGGCCTGCGCGGCGTGCGATTCGATGGCGATTGCAGTTGTCCCATGGATTACAACTGCAAGCATGTGGCGGCGCTGCTGCTGCATTATTTGGAATTGAACAAAAATACTCCCGCCGGCGCGTCCGATGCGCTCGCTTCCTGGATGGGGGCCGTGGCCAAGGCCCTGACTGAAGCGTCCAAAGTGAAGAGCGGCCCTGTTGCCGATAAGATTATCTATCGCGTAGCCTATGTCTTGATGCCCAATGATGTCGGCCGCCTCGATCTGTATTTGTGCCGTGCGCGCCTGCGCGCTGACGCGATGATCGCAGCGGCGACAATGTTGCCTTACAGCTATGATTTAATGATGAAGCCGCCTGCCTATGTGACGCAGGCCGACCGTTACGCAAACTATAGGTTTGGACTGCTGAGCGGCTTTGGGGGCTATGGCAAAGTCTCGGCCGAACCGCATGGCGCTGTCGGTGCGCAGTTGTTGCGTGACTTGGCGCAGGCGGGACAACTGTTCTTCGCTGCCACGCGCGACGCGCTCAAAACGGGACTGTTGCGGCCATTGCATCTGTCGCCTGCGCGCGCCTCTCGCCTGGGATGGTCTGTGCCAGATGAAGTGGATGGCGGCGTGCGCCTGCGCTGGGAATTTGCCGATGGTGCGGCGCTCGAGTACATGCTGCCGACCGAGCCTCCCATGTACGTGCATGGTGCTGACATTGGCGAGCTGGGCATTCCTGATGGCGCCGCCATGATCCCGGCGCGCGATTTGAGGTCACTGGTGGCGATGGCGCCGCGCGTGGCCGGTCCTGCCCGTGAGCAGGTAGCGACACAATTGGCGGCGCATGGTTTGGTGCAGGTGATTCCGCCACCACCGCCGCCGCGCCAAACTGTGCGTAACGATATCAAAGCCACGCCCTTCCTGCTGCTCGCCAGCCTTGACAACGGCACTGCCGAATCGGCATGGCACGATTTTGCTCTGCTGGCCTTCGACTACGATGGCGTACGCGTCTCGGCCGATCCGGCGCAGGCGGCCATGCGCCATGGCGTCGGCGGCACCGAGGTGATTAAACGCGACAGCGCCGCGGAGGCGCAGGCCGTCGCCGTGCTGCGCGCACTGGGCTTCGCCGATGCCACAGGGCAGGATTCGCCATTGCGTTCGCTGGCGGGCGCGCAACAGCTGCCGGAGCAAGCCGCCTGGATAGCCTTCGTGGCGCAGGGCTTGCCGACCTTGCGCCAGCAGGGCTGGCTGATCGAATACGGTCCCGGCTACCGCTACGATCTGGCATCGGTCGACGATTGGTATGCCGAGGTGGAGGAAGACGGCGAGGGCGGCAACGCCTGGTTCGAGCTGGAACTGGGCATCGTCGTCAATGGGCAGCGCGTCCCCTTGCTGCCGGTGCTGCTGCAATGGATACGCGAGGCGCCCGATCACTTCGATCCGGCCGCGCTGGCGCTGCACGACGATGCCGAACACCTGATCGCCAGTCTGCCCGACGGCATGCGGGTGGCCCTGCCGTGGAGCCGCATCAAGCCCATCCTGCATACCTTGGGCGAGCTGTATTTCAAGGAACGTATCGGCGCCGGCATGCGCTTGCCGGTGCTCGATGCGGCGCGCCTGGCCGAACTGGAAGCGAGCGCTCAGCTGCGCTGGACGGGCGGCGAACGGCTACGCCAGCTGGGCGCCAGACTGCGCGGTTTCGACGGCGTTGCGCCGGTTGCCGCGCCGGCCGGCCTGCAGGCGAGTTTGCGTCCCTACCAGAGCGAAGGGCTGGCATGGATGCAGTTCTTGCGCGAGTACCATTTCGCGGGCATCCTGGCCGATGATATGGGACTGGGGAAGACCATCCAGACACTGTCCCACATCTTGCTGGAAAAGGAGGCGGGCCGGCTGACGTCGCCGGCGCTGGTGGTCGCGCCGACTAGCCTGATGGGCAATTGGCAGGCCGAAGCGGCGCGCTTCGCGCCCGCTTTGAGGGTGCTGCTGCTGCACGGACCGCAACGCGCGCAGCATTTTGAACAGCTGGGGCTATACGACCTGGTGTTGACCACGTATGCGCTGCTGCCGCGCGACGAGGCAGCTTTGCGCCGTCAGCATTTTCATTTGCTGATCCTGGACGAGTCGCAATACATCAAGAACAGCAATTCGAAGGCCGCGCAGACTGCGGCGCTGCTACCGGCCACGCACCGCTTGTGCCTGACCGGCACACCGCTGCAAAATCACCTGGGCGAGTTGTGGGCGCAGTTTCACTTTCTGATGCCAGGCTTGCTTGGCGATCAAAAAACCTTCAACGCAGAGTTCCGCAAACCGATAGAAAAGCTCGGCGATGGCGCGCGCAACGCTTTCCTGGTACGGCGCATCAAACCGTTTTTGCTGCGCCGTACCAAGGACACGGTGGCCAAGGAATTGCCGGCCAAGACAGAAATGGTGCGCGAAGTCGAACTGGCCGGCGCGCAGCGCGATTTGTACGAAACGGTGCGCCTGGCGATGGCGGAAAAAGTGCGCGCGGCGATTGCCGCCAAGGGCCTGGCGCGCAGCCAGATCGTGATCCTGGAAGCCTTGCTCAAGCTGCGCCAGGTCTGTTGCGACCCGCGCCTGGTGGCCGGCGCCGGCAAGAAAGGCCTGGCGCCGTCGGCCAAGTTGATGGAATTGATGGAGATGCTGGACGCGTTGCTGGCCGAAGGGCGCAAAGTGCTGGTGTTCTCGCAATTTACCAGCATGCTGGCGCTGATCGAAGAGCAGTTGCGCGAGCGCGGCATCGCGTATGCTTTGCTGACCGGCGAGACCAAGGAGCGCAGCGCGCAGGTCGACACCTTCCAGCAAGGCAGCGTGCCACTATTTTTGATCAGCTTGAAGGCTGGCGGTGTTGGCTTGAACCTGACCGCAGCTGATACCGTGATCCACTACGATCCATGGTGGAATCCGGCGGCGGAAAATCAGGCCACCGACCGTGCCTGGCGCATCGGCCAGGACAAGCCGGTATTCGTCTACAAATTGATCGCCAAAGGCACGCTGGAAGAAAAAATTCAGGAAATGCAGCGCCGCAAGGCCGAACTGGCCGATGCTGTATTGGCCCACGGTCCGGCGCAAGCGCTGGCGATCACGCAAGACGACTTGCAGGCGATTTTCGCGCCTTTGAAAGGCGCGTAGCTTAGACCTTCAAAAACTCTTCCTTGCCGCCCAGCCAGCGCGCCAGATGCGCTTCCACCGTGGCGGCGCTATCGGCCGAGGTGGCGTGCAGCAGGTCGTGGGCCACGTCGCGCGCCTGGTCGACCAGCCATTGATCCGTTTCCAGGTCGGCGAAGCGCAGCATGGCTTGGCCGGACTGGCGCGCGCCAAGAAACTCCCCGGGGCCGCGGATTTCCAGGTCGCGGCGGGCGATTTCAAAACCATCGGTCGTTTCGCGCATGGTCATCAGGCGCTGGCGCGCCACGCCGCCCAGCGGACCTTGATATAGCAGCAGGCAGGCGCTGGCCGCCGTGCCGCGGCCCACGCGCCCGCGCAACTGGTGCAGCTGCGACAGGCCGAAGCGCTCGGCGTGCTCGATCACCATCAGCGACGCATTCGGCACGTCGACGCCCACCTCGATCACCGTGGTGGCCACCAGCACGTGAATATGGCCGGCGATGAAGGCATCCATCACTTCCTGTTTTTCCGCCGGCTTCAGGCGGCCATGCACCAGACCCACCTGCAGCGCGGGCAGGGCTTCGGCCAGCATCATGTAGGTTTCGGCGGCTGTTTGCAACTGCAGCGCTTCCGATTCCTCGATCAGCGGGCAAACCCAGTACACCTGCCGCCCTTCCAGCGCCGCCGCATATACGCGGGCGATGACTTCGTCGCGCCGGTTCTGGTCGATGGCGCGCGTGACGATGGGGCTGCGCCCGGGCGGCAGCTCGTCGATCACCGACACTTCCAGGTCGGCGTAATACGTCATGGCCAGGGTGCGCGGGATCGGCGTGGCCGACATCATCAACTGGTGCGGCACGGCCGCGCTGTCACCCTTGTTGCGCAGGGTCAGGCGCTGGCCCACGCCGAAACGGTGCTGCTCGTCGACGATCACCAGGCCCAGTTTGGCAAACAGCACATTATCCTGGATCAGCGCATGCGTGCCGATCACCAGTTGCGCTTCACCCGATTCGATCAGGGCCAGTGCCGCCGTCTTTTCCTTTTTCTTCAGGCTGCCCGTCAGCCAGGCGACTTTTACCCCCAGCGGTTCCATCCAGGCGGCGATCTTGCGGAAATGCTGCTCGGCCAGGATCTCCGTGGGCGCCATCAGCGCGGCCTGGTAGCCGCTGTCGATGGCCTGCGTGGCGGACAACGCCGCCACCACCGTCTTGCCGCTGCCCACATCGCCCTGCAGCAAGCGCTGCATCGGATACGGCTGGCGCAGGTCGGCGCGGATTTCCTCGAGCACGCGCGCTTGCGCGCCCGTCAGCTTGAAGGGCAGGGCGGCGCCGAAGGATTCCGACAGGGTACCGACGACTGCTAGCTGTGCGGCGCCTTTCGAGCGGCGCGCGCGCTGGGCGCGTTTCAGCGACAACTGCTGCGCCAGCAGTTCATCGAATTTCATGCGCACCCAGGCCGGGTGCGAGCGGTCCATCAGCGCGCTTTCATCGATGTCCTGCGGCGGGTAGTGCAGCAGGTGCACTGCGGCCCGGAACGGCGACAGCTGCATCTCGCGCAGCAGCTGGTCCGGCAAGGTGTCCTGCCAGTCGATGCGGCGCATGGCGTCGGCGATCTCGCGCCGCAGGACGTGCTGCGACAGGCCTTCGCCGGATGGATAGACTGGCGTCAGGGCCGTGGGCAGGGGGGCGCCCTCGTTGACCACTTTATACGTCGGGTGCACCATCTCGGCGCCGAAAAAGCCGTGTTTGAGTTCGGCGCGCGCGCGTACCCGCGTGCCTTCGGCCAGTTGCTTGACCTGGCTGCCGTAAAAATTCATGAAGCGCAGCAGCAGATTGCCCGTTTCGTCGGCGATCGTCACCAGCAATTGCTTGCGCGGCTTGAAATTGACTTCGCACTTGGTGACGACTCCTTCCACTTGCCACGACTCGCCGCCGCGCAGGCAGGCGTCGCGGATGGTGTAGACCTTGGTTTCGTCCTCGTAGCGCATCGGCAAGTGCAGCACCAGATCCATATCCGTGCGCAAGCCCAGTTTGGCCAGCCGGCTTTCCGTGCTGACCACTTTTTTGGCGGCTTTCGGCTTCGCGGCGGGCTTGGCTATGGGAGGAAGATCGGGCTTGGGTTCGGACATATCGGAGATTTTTGTGCCGCTAGCGTAAAATAGAGGGTTGTCCGGCACACCTTGTGCGTACCGCAGTCGTAGTGTTGCGGCGGATTATTGTAATGCCTGTATAGGCGCACAGTATAGTGCCAGACGTTCCATTGCGCACTCCTAATCATTTTTGACGTACTTTTGAAGCAAAACGCATGTATTCGCTTTCCGATTTCGATTTTAATTTGCCGCAAGAAAACATTGCGCAAACTCCGTTGGCCCAGCGCAGCGCCTCGCGCCTCTTGCATCTGGACGGCGACGCCCTGGTCGACCGCCAGTTCGCCGACATCGTCGGGCTGTTGCAGGCGGGCGACCTGCTGGTGATGAACGATACGCGCGTGCTGAAGGCGCGTTTCTTTGGCGTCAAGGAAAGTGGCGGCAAGATCGAGGCGCTGGTCGAGCGCGTGCTCGACGAGCGTACCGTGCTGGCCCAGGTGCGCGCCTCGAAGTCGCCGCCGCCCGGTTGCCGCATCCGCCTGGCCGATGCCTTTGACGTGACGGTCGGCCAGCGCGCCGGCGAATTCTTCACCCTGCATTTCGAGGCCGACGTATTCGAGCTGATCGAGGCGCATGGCCGATTGCCGCTGCCGCCCTACATCGAGCACGATGCGGACGAATTTGACGAGACGCGCTACCAGACTGTCTTCAACAAGGTGCCCGGCGCAGTCGCCGCGCCGACGGCCGGCCTGCATTTCGACCAGGCCCTGCTCGATCAATTGAAGGCCAAGGGCGTCAACTTTGCCTATGTGACCCTGCACGTTGGCGCGGGCACCTTCCAGCCCGTGCGCACGGAAGTGTTGGCCGAACACAAGATGCATACCGAGTGGTACACCCTGCCGCAGGACACCGTCGACGCCGTGCGCGCCGCGCAGCAAGCCGGGCGCGACGTGGTCGCCGTCGGCACGACCAGCTTGCGCGCGCTGGAATCGGCCTCGCAAAGCGGTCAGCTGGTGGCGGGCAGCGCCGATACGGCCCTGTTCATCACGCCCGGTTATGCCTTCAAGACGGTAACGCGGCTGATCACCAACTTCCATTTGCCGAAGTCGACCCTGCTGATGCTGGTGTCGGCCTTTGCCGGCTATGCACCGATCCGCAGCGCCTATGCGCATGCGATCGCGCAGAACTACCGTTTCTTCAGCTATGGCGATGCGATGCTGCTCACCACGCAATCGCGTTCTTCGCTCCCCCTTCCGCTGAACCTTGATACTCCCGTGAAAGACTGACATGTTGGAATTTACATTACTCAAGACCGACACGAGCGGCCTGACCAAGGCACGCCGCGGCACCTTGAAACTCAACCATGGCGTCGTGCAGACGCCGATCTTCATGCCAGTGGGCACTTATGGCACCGTCAAAGCGATGTCGCCGCTGGAACTCAATGAGATCGACGCGCAAATCATTCTGGGTAATACTTTCCATTTGTGGTTGCGTCCTGGCAACACCGTCATGGAGAAATTCGGCGGCTTGCACGGTTTCATGGGCTGGAACAAGCCGATCTTGACCGATTCCGGCGGGTTCCAGGTGTTTTCGCTGGGCGCCATGCGCAAGATCACGGAAGAGGGCGTGCATTTTAATTCGCCCATCAACGGCGATAAACTATTCCTCTCGCCGGAAGTGTCGATGCAGGTGCAGCGCGTCTTAAATTCCGACATCGTCATGCAGTTCGACGAATGCACGCCGTACGAAATCGCCGGCCGCCCGGCCACCCTCGAGGAGGCGGCCAAATCCATGCGCATGTCCTTGCGCTGGGCGCAGCGCTCGAAAGACGAGTTCCATCGCGGTGAAAACCCGAATGCGCTGTTCGGCATCGTGCAGGGCGGCATGTTTGAAATGCTGCGCGACGAGTCGCTGGCCAAGCTGGAAGAGATCGATTTCCCCGGTATCGCCATCGGTGGCCTGTCCGTCGGCGAGCCGAAGGAAGACATGATGCGCATGCTGGCCCACGTGGGTCCGCGCCTGCCTGCCAATAAACCGCACTATCTGATGGGCGTGGGCACGCCGGAAGACCTGGTGGCCGGTGTGTCGAACGGCATCGATATGTTCGATTGCGTCATGCCGACGCGTAACGCCCGCAATGGCTGGCTGTTCACCCGTTTTGGCGACATCAAGATCAAGAACGCCAAGTACAAGGAAGACCAGGCGCCGCTCGACGAGACCTGCAGCTGCTACGCCTGCCGCAACTTCTCGCGCGCCTACCTGCACCATTTGCACCGCTCCAAGGAAATTCTTGGCGCGCGCTTGAACACCATCCACAACCTGCATTACTACCTGGATCTGATGCGCCAGATGCGTGTAGCGCTGGATGAGGATCGTTTCCACGCGTTCACCCTGCAATTCCACGCGGAACGGGCACGCGGAACTTAAGAAAAGCTTAGCTTGCGCCCTGGCGGCAGCATGGCCGGAAGTTTTGTGTATTGGTGCTTGGACTGGGGCGATAAAGCATTGCATAATGCTTTTTTAGCCCCATTTAAAGTTGCCATGCCTGCAATTCGGGTTATGACGTATAGCCAATGCTAGAATACAGCGCTATTTTTTCAAACTGATTAGAACTGGAGTCACCGTGTTTTTCATTTCCAACGCTTATGCGCAAGCCCCAACCGACGCCCTGGGCTTCGGCGGCAACCTGACCAGCTTCTTGCCGCTGGTATTGATGTTCGTGGTCATGTATTTCCTGATGATCCGTCCACAGCAAAAACGCGCCAAGGAACAACGGGCGATGATGGACGCGCTGGCCAAGGGTGACGAAGTCGTCACTGCTGGCGGCATGCTGGGCCGTGTTGTCAAGGTAGTGGACGCTTACGTCACCATCGAAGTGGCGACCGGCACCGAAGTCACGGTGCAAAAGAGCTCCATTACCACTTTGCTGCCTAAAGGCACCCTGAAGGCACTGTAATTCCTCGCTGTCATTGCCTCGGCAATGATTCACCGGGGCGGCTACCCGCCGCCCCTCGCGACGCCTCCGACGCTCAACACTGAACGCTGAATCATTATGAATCGCTATCCTGCCTGGAAATACATCATCATCGTCGTCGCCTTATTGCTGGGCGCACTCTATACGGCGCCCAATTATTTCGGTGAGTCACCGGCGCTGCAAGTAACCAGCGGCAAGTCGACTGTCAAAGTGACGAGCGAGCTGATGACGCAAGTCGAGCAAATATTGACGAAAGAGAACGTCAAGTCGGAAGGTGTCACTATGGATGGCGCCGGCAACCTCGCCTCTGTGCGTGCGCGTTTCGCCGATCCCGATACCCAGTTCAAGGCAAAACTGGTGCTGGAAAAGGACTTGAACTCCGATTCCACCGATCCCGCGTACATCGTGACGGTCAATCTGCAAGCCAATACGCCAATGTGGATGCAAAAATTGCATGCATTGCCCATGTTCCTGGGCCTGGACTTGCGTGGCGGCGTGCACTTCCTGATGCAGGTCGATGCGAAAGCCGTACTGAACAAGAAAGTCCAGGGCGTCCAGTCCGCCGCGCGTAGCGTGTTGCGCGACAAAAATATCCGCCACGCCGGCATCGAGCGCGTGGGCGACAGCGTGCAGATCAACTTCCGTGACGCCGATACGCGCCTGAAGGCAAAAAACGTCCTGTCCGACCAGATGACTGAGTTGGCGTTCGCCGATGCGGGCGAAGGCAGCGATTTGAAACTGAACATCACCCTGAAACCGGCCGCCCTGAAGGCGACCATCGACGAAGGCGTGAAACAGAATATCTCCACCCTGTCCAAGCGCGTCAACGAGCTGGGCGTGGCCGAGCCGCTGATCCAGCAGCAAGGTCCTGACCGCATCGTGGTGCAATTGCCTGGCGTGCAGGACGTGGCCCGCGCGAAAGCCATCATCGGCCGCACGGCGACCCTGGAAGTGCGCCTGGTCGACGAAAGCATCGTGCCTGGCACGGAACTGTCGAGCGCCATTCCGTTCAACTCGGAACTGTTCACTGTCGGCAAGGGCGTCCCTGTCGTGCTGGCGAAAGACGTGATCCTGACGGGCGACTATATCTCCAGCGCCACGGCCAGCTTCGATCAGAACCAGCAAGCGGCCGTGTCGATCGACCTGAACGGCGACGGCGGACGCAAGATGCGCGAAGCGACGCGCGAACGCGTAGGCAAGCGCATGGCCATCGTGCTGTTTGAAAAGGGCAAGCCGGAAGTGCTGTCGGTTGCCACCATCCAGCAGGAACTCGGTTCGCGCTTCCAGATCACCGGCATGGGTGGCGCGGAAAACGCAAATGAACTGGCGCTGCTGCTGCGCTCGGGCGCCCTGTCCGCGCCGATGACCGTGATCGAAGAACGCACGATTGGACCACAACTGGGCGCGGAAAACATCGCCAAGGGCTTCCATTCGACCTTGTATGGCTTTATCGCCATCGCCATTTTCATGATCGCCTACTACATGCTGTTCGGCGCTTTCAGCGTGCTGGCCCTGGCCGCCAATCTGCTGTTGCTGATCGGCCTGCTGTCGATGATCCAGGTGACGTTGACTTTGCCCGGTATCGCCGCTATCGCGCTGGCGCTGGGCATGGCGATTGACGCCAACGTGCTGATCAATGAACGTATCCGCGAAGAGCTGCGTGCCGGCAATACGCCGCAAGCGGCAATTGCCGCCGGCTTCGACCGCGCCTGGGCCACGATTCTCGATTCGAACGTGACCACCCTGATCGTCGGCCTGGCGCTGTTGGCCTTCGGCAGCGGTCCCGTGCGCGGCTTCGCTGTTGTGCATTGCCTGGGTATTCTGACCTCGATGTTCTCCTCCGTCTTCGTCTCGCGCGGCGTGGTCAACCTTTGGTATGGCCGCAAGAAAAAGCTGACGACCTTGTCGATCGGCACGGTGTGGGTGCCGGGCACCAGCAAATAAGCGACAGCCCCGACTCACCCCATAGCGTCAACAGCGATCGCGTCCGGAGGCACAGCCGCCGGACGCACAGAATAGAACTCAGAGGATTTCATGGAATTTTTCCGGATCAAAAAAGATATTCCCTTCATGCGCCATGCGTTGATTTTCAACGTGATTTCGGCGGTGACCTTCCTTGCAGCCGTCTTCTTCCTGGTGCACAAGGGCTTGCACCTGTCCGTCGAATTCAAGGGCGGCACCCTGATGGAGGTGAAATACCCGAAGGCGGCCAATCTTGAAGGCATACGCGGCACCCTGATTGCCATGGGCTATGAAGAGCCGGGCGTGACCAGCTTCGATACGGCGCGCGACGTGATGATACGCCTGCCGGTGGAAAAGGGCGTCAGCGCCGCGAACACGTCGCAGCGCGTGTTCGACTCGCTGTGCAAGGCCGAGCAAGGCACGACCAAGGCCATCGACACCGTCACTGCAAAGGGCGAGCATGTACTCAAGAGCGCGTGCATGGACGCTGCCGGTAGCGAGGCGGTCGTCTTGCAGAAAGTCGAATTCGTCGGCCCGCAGGTGGGCGAGGAACTGGCGCAGAACGGCTTGAACGCGCTGGTGGTGGTGATTATCGGCGTGATGATTTACCTGGCCATCCGCTTCGAATGGAAATATGCTGTCTCGGCCATTATCGCCAACTTGCATGACGTGGTGATCATCCTGGGCTTCTTTGCCTTCTTCCAGTGGGAATTCTCGCTGACGGTACTGGCGGCCATCCTGGCGGTGCTCGGCTACTCGGTCAACGAATCGGTGGTGATCTTTGACCGTATCCGCGAAAATTTCCGCAAGCAGCGCAAGGCGACCGTGCATGAAGTGATCGACAGCGCGATTACCAGCACCATTTCGCGTACCATCATCACCCACGGCTCGACCCAGATGATGGTGCTGTCGATGCTGCTCTTCGGCGGCCAGACCCTGCACCACTTCGCACTGGCGTTGACCATCGGTATCTGCTTCGGTATTTACTCGTCCGTGTTCGTCGCGGCCTCCATCGCCATGTGGCTGGGCGTCAAGCGCGAAGACTTGATCAAGCCGGTCAAGGAAAAAGACGAAACCGACGGCGCCGTGGTGTAAGCGCAGTTTGATGCATGACGAATTCAAGAACGATCACCCGCGCGGTGGTCGTTTTTTTTTGTAATGGATGACGATGAAGCGTTTGATAGTGATGGGCATCATGGCGGGCATCAGCACGCTGGCCAGTGCCGCAGAATTGCGCCGTGTGGCCAGCGATACCATCGCCCTGCGCGGCACCATCGCCGAGGGCGATGTGGACAAGCTGCGGCAGCTGGCCACGCCAGTGACAACCGTGTTGCGCGTCAATAGCGACGGCGGCGACCCGCAGGCGGCCATGCAACTGGGCCGCTACCTGCGCCAGCGGCAATGGAGTCTCGCCATCGATACGGTGTGCGCGGGCAGCTGCGCCCTGTACGTTTTCCCGGCCGCGCGGTACAAAAGCATCCCCGGCACTGCTGTGCTGGCGCTGCAGGACACGGCCGTCCTGCGCGCGCAGGCCGGCCCGGAGCAGATGCGCCGCAGCCTGCTCGAGGCGGGTGTGCCGGCCGATGAGCTGGACCGTGAAACGGCCGCGCTGGCCGCACAATTGGCGCAGGTGGCGGCACTGGAAGCGGCCTTTGCCGTGGAGCTGGGCATTGCCCCCGCCTTTTACCGCGATTTCCGGCAAGTGGCGGCGCAGGCCGATAGCGTGCGCCAGCGCTTTCCCGACCAGGATGCAGCCATCTACTGGTGGCCGGCCGCCGCTCGCCTGCAGCGCTGCTACGGCATCGCTGGCGTGGACGAAGGCCCGCGCGCGGTGCGCCTGGCGCCGGACGGCTATCTGTACGTGCCGGCGCTGTCGGCCCTGGTCATGGGCGACCAGGCCCTGCAGGCTTGCCCATGAGTCGCAGTGGCCGTTTGTTCCTGCTGATGGACGCCATGCGCGCCAAACGGGTGCCCGTCACGGCGGCCCAGCTGGCGCAGCAGCTGGGCGTCTCCGAGCGCACGATTTACCGCGATATCCAGACCCTGGCCGAACTCGGTGCGCCCCTGCAGGGCGAAGCGGGCATCGGCTATGTGCTGCGCCGTGGCGCCTTTTTGCCACCGCTGATGTTCGGTCCCGATGAACTGGAAGCGCTGGTGCTGGGCGCGCGCTGGGTGCGCCGCCAGGGTGATGCGGGCCTGGCGCAGGCGGCCAGCAATGCCCTGGCGAAGATCGCGGCCGCCACGCCGCGCGACCTGCGCGACAGCATGGCCGAGACCAGCCTGTGGGTGCCGCTGGGGCGTCCCGCCGATGGCGTGCAGCCGGCCGATCAGCATGTGCAGCCGGTGCGCGAGGCGATCCGCTATGAGCAGAAGCTCACCCTGGGCTACCAGGATGAGCATGGCAATACCACCTCGCGCACGGTGTGGCCGTTTGCCCTGGCCTTTTTCGAAGGCAAGCGCCTGCTGGCCGCCTGGTGCGAGCTGCGCGGCGATTACCGGCATTTCCGCATCGACCGCATCGCCAGCGTGCAGCGGCATGATGAGCGCTATCCCACGCGCCGCCACGCTTTGCTCGATACCTGGCGTAAGGCGCACGAGATTGATCCGGAAAGCTAGTGATCCGGAATCGTGATAATCGCTCCTGACAAAAACTGTCAGTGACGGCGACTACGATGGTGGCTTCTTCACTCACTGGAGTACTCCATCATGCGCCTGTACCACCACCCCATATCCTCGAATGCCCGCCGCGCCCTGATGACGGCGATCCACCTCGGCCTGCCTCTGGAACTGGCCGAAGTCGATCTGATGAATGCGGATGATCGGCGCCGCCTGGTCGAGCTCAATCCAAACGGCAAGCTGCCCGTGCTGGCCGATGGCGCTTTCCTGCTGTGGGAATCGTGCGCCATCATGCAATACTTGGCCGAGCAGGTGCCGGGCCAGACAATTTATCCGCAGTTGCCGCAGGCCCGGGCCGACGTCAACCGCTGGCTGTTCTGGGCCGCGCAGCACTTCGCGCCGGCCATTGGCGTGCTGGCCTGGGAGCGCGCGTGGAAAGGCATGACGGGGGGCGGCCCGGCGGACCCGTTGGAAGAGGCGCGCGGCGAGCGCGACCTGCATGCATGCGCCGTGGTGCTGGACGCGCATCTGGCGGGACGCAGCTGGCTCAGCGGCGAAGGGCTGACCCTGGCCGACTTCGCCGTGGCCGCGCCGCTGATGTATAGCGAGGCGGTGAGGCTGCCGCTGGCGCAGTACCCGCATATCCAGGCGTGGTTTGCCCGCGTGCGGCAGTTGCGTGCCTGGCAGGAAACGGACGTGGCGCTGTTGCCGGGTTAATGTGCGCGCTAAGTGTGCCAGCGTACGGAGCCGGTGCGGCGCAGCACATAAGATAGGGCTGTCTCTTTCAGGACATCCCTAGCTTTGGACTTTACCCGCTTTCGAGCGGGTTTTTTTTTCCGCTTTCGAGCGGGGTTTTTTCCGCTTTCGAGCGGATTTTCGTCCGGTGCTTGAAAGTGGCTTGATAATTTGATTATCGCTGCACAGATGGGACGACGCCCACTGCAAGCAGGTACGCCATGTTCATGTCACGCCATCCGAAGCCATTATTGAGTACCCGGGCGGTCGCCACGCTAGTCGTCCAGCAGACGCAGGGAACGAAGGCCATGGACAAGCATGTGCTGATCGCCGACGCGCCGAAGCCGGCACCAGGCGTGCCGAGCATGCCGCCGGTGCCGGTAAAACAGGATTAATGCACGAGCACCTTCAGCAGCGACTGTACTTCATCGTCCGATTCTTCCATGATGCTCGACAGGGTCGCATCGCCGATGACGCAATCGATGCTGCCGGCGGCGCGGGCGGCCCGCACGGCGATGGCGGCCGGGCTTTCATTGAGGGGCGAAGCCACCGGCGCCAGGTCATTCGCCAGTAGCAGCGTGTCGCCCAGCGATTCGGGCGGGATGGCGCGCAAGCCTTCCCACAGCGCATCGATGGCGCCCATCACGGCTTCCGGCACCTTCAGTTTGCTCAATACGCCATGGCCGATGGCTTGTTCGCCATGTTCGACCCAGTCCTGCGGTTCGCCGTCGAGGATGCCGGGGAATTCGGCTGCGCGCGACAGCAGATAAAAGCCGCCCACTTCATGCATGATGCCGGCAAACAGGGCCGTGTCTGGGTCCACCTTGGTGACGCGGCGAGCCAGTACCTGCGACAGGGCCGCCACGTGGGCCGTATGCTCCCACAGCTGCTTGGCCTTCGCTTGCAGCACGGGATCGGTGATGGTACTGCCCAGCTGGCGCACGATCAGCGACGCTACCACCGACTGCAGGGTACGCACGCCGAGCCGTTGCACGGCGTTGCGCACGCTGGTGATTTCGTTGCCGGAACGGTTGAACGCCACCGAATTGGCGATGGCCACCGTGCGCGCGGCCAGCAGCGGGTCGGCTTGCACCAGCTTGGCAGCGGCCTCGATATGGCAGTCGGGATCGGCCAGCGCCTCTTGCAGCTTGAGCGAAGCGTTCACATTGGCAGGAAAGGTCAGCTCGCCACGAGCGGCTTGTGCGGCGATGCTTTTAAAGGCGTCGAGTCTGTTCATTGAAAAAATTATACTCGCAATATTTCCGTGCGGAACTTTTTAACCGTGATCTTTTCTTAAACAAGCGAGTAAAAGGCAAGCAAAGCCCCGTAAACGGGAAAAGGCATCCCACTGTATCAGCGGCATGCCTTTTTGTCATGACAACGATCGTCAAAGCGCTGAACAGGACGGTAGCGAGCGGGAGTGATTTGTAGCCGAGAAGCGCAACCGCACTTTAGTACGGGGGCGCCGAGCCGGTGAGCATCGCCGGCCGCAAAGCGCACCGCGCAGCAGGTCCTGTTGGTCCTGTTAAGCGTTACTACAGAGATTCGCTGAAGATGGCGTCGCAGCCTTCGACCAGTTCATCGCTGTCTTCCAGCTCATCGGTCAGGCCCAGGTCGAACAATTCCTCGACGGCATTCATGAAGCTGTTGTGCTTGGTGGCGCCGATCAGGCGGTAGATTTCGCCGTCTTCGTTGCGCACGCCGATGATCAGTTTTTCCTGGCGCACCAGTTCCGGCGTGCTGGCGTTGAGCAGCAGGTTGCCGATGATGTGTTTATCGAAATGAGCGGGTTTTTTGCCGTCGAGCAGTGAGGTTTTCAACTTGGTTTCCTTTGTCTTGTTTGAATGTATTGTTTGAATGTCTGTGCTTGGTGAATGGTCAGCCGTGGCCGTTGGCGATGGCGTGCTTCAAGCCCGCCAGGGTGGTTTCCAACCGCATGAAATCGTCTTCTGTATAGCCGTGGAACAGGTTCTGGCCTTGCTTTGTCAGCTTGGGGAACACGTCATGGAACACCTGTTCGCCCTCGCAGCTCAAGCGCACGAAGTAGGAGCGCTTGTCTTTCGTGCAACGTTCGCGGAGCACCAGACCCTTTTGCTCCAGCCGGTCCACCACACCCGTCAAGGTACCCTTGGTAATCAGGGTTTTCTGGCCCAGTTCCTTGTAGGACATGCCGCAGGTGTTGCCGAGCGTGGCAATGATGTCGAATTGCGCATGCGTCAAGCCGTACTGGCGCACGAAGTCGCCTGAAAACCGCTCGAAGCCTTGCATGCATTCGGCCAGCAGCCGGATACTTTTTAAATATCGTTCACCCATGGGGTGTGATTATATCCTTCCATCCCGCTTTTTTCCGCCGCGTCAGGCCCCGCTGTTGCATGCGGGTCTGGATGGGGCTGAACTCCGGTATCATGTGGGCAACTCAGCCCTTGTCCCTGGTCCGCCTCGCCGATGTCTTTCGCTAATCTTTCCCGTATCGGCCTCGACAAACCGCTGCGCCTGTTGCTGGTTCATGCCGGCGATGCCGAGTCGATTACCTGGGCTGGCCTGGTGCAGCCGTTGCGCCTGTGTGCGCGGGCGCTGGGGCCGGACGCCCTGCAACTGGACGTGCGCACGCCAGAGCAAGTTGCCCAGCAGGGCGGCAACTGGCATATCGCGCTGCTGGTGGCCGATGAAACAGAGGCGCCGCTGCGCGCTGAGCTGTGCCGGGCCGTGATCGAGCGCTGCCGTTCGGCGCCATTCTGGGGGGGCGTGGGCGCTGCCGTGCTGTGGCTGGCCGACGCGGGCGTCATGGATGGCGTGCGCATCGCCTTGCCGTGGGCCCTGTACGCCGATGCGGAAGCGAAGGCCGAACGCGCCATCCTGACGCCGCACCTGTTCGACATCGACGGCCCGCACATCACCTGCTGCGGCGGCGCGGCCAGCATCGACTTTTCGCTGACCCTGATCGAGACCGTGTTTGGCGTCGACGTACAGGCGCTCGTCAAGGAAGCGCTGTGCGTGGACAAGGTGCGCGGCAAGGAAGAGCGCCAGCGCGTGGCCTTGCAGGCGCGCTTCGGCGTGCTGCAACCGAAATTGTCCGAAGCTGTCACCTTGATGGAGGCGAATATCGAGGAGCCGTTGTCGACCGATGACATCGCCAGCCTGGTGGGCCTGTCGCGGCGTCAGCTGGAGCGCCTCTTCAAGCAATACCTGGGCAGCTTGCCGTCGCGCTACTACCTGGAGCTGCGCCTGCAGCGCTCACGGCAATTATTGCTTGATACACATTATTCCATCGTGCAAGTTGGCCTGATGTGCGGCTTTTCCTCCGGTTCGCACTTTTCCACGGCGTTTGGCACCCTGTTTGGCAATACCCCGCGCGAAGAGCGTCAAAGAAAGCTCATGCCGCCAGCCTAGCCGACGCCATGGCCGCTGTGAGGAATTGTGAAAATCCTTGTCGCAGATTCAAAAGAGTTTTAGCATCCCGCTTTTTATAATGCAGTACACACGTAGCTGTCGTAGCTGCGGAGTACCTAACATATTGATGGGGAAATGCTATGAATGCCAAGCTTGATTCGACCGTAACGGCTCGTCCAGTCACCCGGGAAACCTTTGACCAGGTCCTCGTTCCTACCTATGCCCCTGCCGCCATGGTGCCCGTGCGCGGTTCCGGACTGGATTTGTGGGACCAGTCAGGCAAGCATTACCTCGATTTCACCTCCGGTATCGCCGTCAACAGCCTGGGCCACTGCCATCCGGTCCTGGTCGACGTGCTGACTAAGCAAATCAATAATTTGTGGCATTTGGGCAACGGCTACACCAACGAGCCCGTCCTGCGTCTGGCACTGGCCTTGACGGAAGCGACCTTCGCCGACCGCGCCTTCTTCTGCAACTCGGGCGCGGAAGCCAACGAAGCGGCCCTGAAACTGGCGCGCAAATACGCGCACACCAAGTTTGGCGCGCACAAGTCGCGCATCATCTCGTGCTTCAGCTCTTTCCATGGCCGCACCTTGTTTACCGTCTCCGTCGGCGGTCAAGCCAAGTACACGGAAGGCTTCGAGCCGCTGCCACCGTCGATCGACCACATCGCTTACAACGACATCGAAGCGGCGCGCGCCGCCATCGGCGATGACGTGTGCGCCGTGATCGTCGAGCCGGTACAAGGCGAAGGCGGCGTGGTGCCGGGCAATCCGGAGTTCCTCAAGGAGCTGCGCGCCCTGTGCGACAAGACCGGCGCCCTGCTGATTTTCGACGAAGTCCAGTGCGGCATGGGCCGCACTGGCGCGTTGTTTGCCTACATGGGCTATGGCGTCACGCCGGACATCCTGACGGCCGCCAAGGCGCTGGGCAATGGCTACCCGATCGGCGCCATGCTGACCACCAATGAACTGGCGCAAACCCTGGCTGTCGGCACTCATGGCACCACCTACGGCGGCAACCCGCTGGCCGCCACCGTGGCCTTGAGCGTGCTGGAAACGATCAACACGCCAGCGTTCCTGGCGCGTGTGAAAGAAGCGAGCGTCAACACCATCGCCATGCTGCAAGGCTTGATCACGGATTACCCGCAAGTGTTCTCCGTGGTGCGCGGCAGCGGTTTGCTGCTGGGCCTGGTAGTCAGCGATGCCTTCAAGGGCCGCGCGAAAGACATCCAGAAAGCGGCCGAAGCGCAAGGCTTGATGGTGCTGATCGCCGGCATGGACGTGGTGCGTCTGGCGCCAGCCCTGATCGTCTCGGATGAGCAGATCGCTGAAGCGGGCCGTTTGCTGCACCTGGCCATCGACGGCCTGCTGAAAGCCTGAGGCTAGTCTTACCCCGCACTATCACCGGCCCGCCGCTTTGCTGCGGGCCGGCTTGGTTCTACCCGGGTTTTCAGCCCAGGTAATGTCTGCATTGAAGGAGTACCCATGTATGTTGTCCGTCCGGTAGAAATTGCGGATATTGCAGCCCTCGAAGCGCTGGCCGCGGTAACCATGCCGGGTGTCCATACCCTGCCGAAGACGCGCGAAAAAATCGCCGCCTCCGTCGAGCGCTCCATCGCCTCGTTTGCCGCCCATGTCGACATCCCCAGCGAAGAGTCATATCTCTTCGTGCTTGAATCCCTGCTCGACAAGAGCATCTTCGGGACAGCCGCCATCTTCGCCTCGGCCGGCTCGAACGGCACGTATTTTTCCTTTCGCAACGACGTCATCCAGCAAGTTTCGCGTGATCTGAACATCAGTCACAGCGTGCATGCGCTGACCTTGTGCTCGGAGTTGACGGCGTATTCGCAGCTGTCCGGCTTCTATGTGCGCAACATGGAGCAGGCGGGCCTGGAAGCGGCCTTGCTGTCGCGCGCGCGGCTGCTGTTTGCCGTGCTGGCGCCGCACCGTTTCGGCGACCGCTTCTTCGTGCCGCTGGCCGGCATCACGGACGTCAACGGCCAGTCGCCGTTCTGGGATGCGCTGGGCCGCAAGTTCTTCCAGATGGATTTCCTCGATGCCGAAAAAGTCATCGGCGGTGCGCGCAACCGTACCCTGATCGTCGAATTGATGCCGCATTACCCCGTGTATGTGCCGCTGTTGCCCGGCGACGCGCAGGCGGCCATGGGCCAGATCCACCCGAGCGGCGAACTGGCGTTCAATTTGCTGACGGAAGAAGGTTTCGAGGCAGACGACTACATCGATATCTTCGATGGCGGCCCGATTCTGCAGGCGCACAAGCATGCGCTGCGCTCGTTTACGGGTTCGCTCGCGCGGCGCGTCGTCGCCGGCGTCACGCCCAGCCGCACGGGCCTGAAAGTGCATTACGCGGTCGCTTCGGGCGCGGAGCGCAACTTCCGCGCCGTCACCTTTACCTGCGATGCGCTCGAAGCGCAGGACACCGTCGGCTTGCCGGCCGAGCTGCTTGACGCGCTGGCCGTGGCCGAAGGCGACAGCGTCATTTGCGTGCGCATTTAACCGAGAGAACATTATGCTAGTAGTACGCGCCATCAACGCTTCTGACCTGGATGCCCTGTACGGCTTGGCCAGCCAGGTCGGCACCGGCATGACCACCCTCAAGCCGGACATGAAAATGCTGGGCGACCGCCTGGCCATCGCCTGCGCCTCGTTCGCCGAAACCATCGCGCCCGAGAAGCGCGACTACATGTTCGTCATGGAGGATACCGACACGGGCCGCCTGGCCGGCGTGTGCGCCATCAAGGGCGCCGTGGGCCTGGAAGAGCCGTTCTATAACTACCGCATCGGCACCCTGGTCCATTCCAGCCGCGAACTTGACGTGTTTACGCGCATGGAAACGCTGTACCTGTCGAACGATCTGACGGGCAGCACGGAACTGTGCTCGCTGTTTTTGCACCCCGATTACCGCAGCGGCAACAATGGCAAGCTGCTGTCGAAAAGCCGTTTCCTCTTTATCGCCCAGTTTCCGCACCTGTTCACGGAAAAGCTGATCGCTGAAATGCGCGGCTACCAGGCGCCGGACGGCAGCTCGCCGTTCTATGAAGGTCTGGGCCGCCACTTCTTCAAGATGGATTTCCATCACGTCGATGACTTGACGAGCCTGGGCAAAAAATCCTTCATCGCCGAATTGATGCCGCGCCAGCCCATGTACGTGGCCTACCTGCCCGACGAGGCGCAGGAAGTCATCGGCAAGGTGCATCTGAGCACGGCGCCCGCGCGCCGCTTGCTGGAACAGGAAGGCTTGCACTTCGAAGGCTATGTCGACATTTTCGACGCCGGTCCCGTGCTGCAGGCGCGCGTCTCCGAGCTGCGCGCCATGCGCGACAGCGTGTCGGCCGTGCTGGACGCCGAGGCTGCGCCTGAAGTGTGCGCCGACCTCGCCCAGGCCGAGCCTTACCTGGTGTCGAACACCGACCTGAAAGATTTCCGCATGATCGTCACCAGCGCCAATCCGCACAGCGGCAAGATCGCGCTGGACGACGATGAATTGCATCTGCTGCGTTGCCATCACGGCGACACCGTGCGCACCTTGTCACTCAACCCGAGGAAGCATCCCCATGTCTAAATCGTCCAACCTTCATTCATCTACCGCAGCATCGAACTTCATCAACGGCGCCTGGCTGCCGGGCACTGGCCGTGAACTTGTCACCATTGACCCATCGAACGGCAAGCAAACCTGGGCCAGCCTGGAAGCGACGGCGAACGAAGTCGAGCAAGCTTGCCAGGCCGCCCGCGTGGCTTTCGACGCGTGGGCCGATACGCCCGTCGAAGAACGCATCGCCATCTGCGTGCGCTTCCGCGACCTGTTGAAGGAACATGCCGAAGCGCTGGCGCTCCTGATCTCGGAAGAAGTGGGCAAACCGCTGTGGGAGTCGCGCACGGAAGTGGCCACCATGGCCAACAAGATTGATATCTCGGTGCAGTCGTACAATGCGCGCACGGGCATCACGCAAAGCAGGATCGCCGACGGCGATGCCGTGCTGCGCCACCGCCCGCATGGCGTGTTCGGCGTCTTCGGCCCGTACAATTTCCCAGGCCACCTGCCGAATGGCCACATCGTGCCGGCCCTGATCGCCGGTAACACCATCGTCTTCAAACCCAGCGAATATGCGCCGCGCACGGCCGTCAAAACCGTGCAGCTGTGGCAGCAGGCCGGCTTGCCGAATGGCGTCGTCAACCTCGTCAACGGCGGGCGCGACACGGGCGTAGCGCTGGGCGCGAATGGACACCTCGACGGCGTGCTGTTTACAGGTTCCTGCCAGACGGGCATCAGCCTGCACCGCCAGTTCGGCGGCCAGCCGGGCAAGATGCTGGCGCTGGAAATGGGCGGCAACAACGCCCTGGTGGTGTGGGATGTGAAGGACGTGGACGCCGCCGTGCACCACGCGATCTTCTCCGCGTTCGTCTCGGCCGGCCAGCGCTGCACCTGTGCGCGCCGCCTGGTGGTACAAGATAACGCTGCGGGGTCTGCCTTCGTGGCGCGCCTGGTGGAAGTGGCCGCGAAACTGGGCATCGGCGCGTCCGACGCCCAGCCGCAGCCATTCATGGGGCCTGTCGTATCGAGCGCCGTGGCCGCACGCCTGGTGCAGGCGCAAGCGGACATGGTCGCCAAGGGCGGCACTACCTTGCTGCAGATGCGCCAGTTGAATCCCGAGGCAGGCTTTGTCACGGCCGGCATCGTCGACGTTACCGATGCTTCCGGCATTCCCGACGAAGAATGGTTCGGCCCACTGCTGCAAGTGATCCGCGTGGCCGATTTCGATGCGGCCCTGAAGGTTGCCAATGCCACCGAATTCGGCCTGGCCGCCGCGCTGCTGTCCGATGATCCGGCCCTGTGGCAAACTTTCCAGACACGCGCGCGCGCCGGCATCATCAACTGGAACCGCCCGACCACGGGCGCCGCCAGCACGGCGCCGTTCGGCGGCATCGGCAAGTCCGGCAACCACCGTCCAAGCGCCTATTACGCGGCCGATTACTGCGCCTACCCGGTCGCTTCGATCGAGAACAGCGTGCTGGAAATGCCGGCCAAGTTGTCGCCCGGCCTGAATTTTTAAGTTTTAAAGGACATACCCATGCACAGCACGCGCGAATACAACTTTGACGGCCTGGTCGGCCCATCGCATAACTATGCGGGACTCTCGTTCGGCAACGTGGCCTCGTTCAGCAATGTGAAAAGTGCTTCGAATCCGAAGCAGGCCGCCTTGCAGGGCCTGGCCAAGATGCGCGCGCTGGCCGCGCGTGGCTTTGCGCAAGCCTTGCTGCCGCCGCAGGACCGGCCCAATTTCCGCCTGCTGCGCGCTATCGGTTTCACGGGAACGGACGCCGAAGTGCTGGCGCGCGCCTACAAGGAGTCGCCCGTTATCCTGGCTTGCGCGTATTCCGCCTCGCCCATGTGGACGGCGAATGCTGCCACGGTCAGCCCGTCGGCGGACACGCAGGATGGGCGCGTGCATTTCACGGCCGCCAACCTGAATAACAAGCTGCACCGCGCCTTCGAGCACGCGCAGTCGGCGCGCAGCCTGCGCGCCATTTTCAGCGACGACAGGCATTTCGCCGTGCATGATGCGCTGCCATCGACGCCGGCCTTTGGCGACGAGGGTGCGGCCAACCACACGCGCCTGGGCGCGGGCCACGGCGCGCCATCGGTTGAGTTGTTCGTGTATGGTCGGGTGGAGTTCGATCCTTCCGCGCCGTCGCCGAAGCGCTACCCGGCGCGCCAGACCCTGGAAGCGTCGCAAGCCGTGGCGCGATTGCATGGCCTGGACGCGAAGCGCACCGTGTACATGCAGCAGAATCCTGACGTGATCGACCAGGGTGTGTTCCATAACGACGTCATCGCCGTCGGCAATGGCAACGTACTGTTTTATCACGAGCAGGCGTTTGCCGATGAAGAGGAAAGCCTGTCGCAGCTGCACCGCGCCGTCGCCGCCACGGGGGCCGACTTGCAGGCGCTGCGCGTGGACACCGGCCAGGTGCCGATCACGGACGCCGTCAGCAGCTATCTGTTCAACAGCCAGTTGCTGACGAAAGAGGGCGGCAAAATGGCGCTGGTGATACCGCAGGAGTGCCAGGAAAACCGCGCCGTATCGCGCTACCTGGAAGGCCTGGTGGCCAGCGGTGGCCCCATCGATGAACTGATTCATTTCGACCTGCGCCAGAGCATGCGCAACGGCGGTGGGCCAGCCTGCCTGCGTTTGCGCGTGGCTCTGACGGAAATCGAGGCGCGCGCCATGCATCAGGGCGTGATCATGACGGAAGCGTTGTACCATCGGCTGGTGCAATGGGTGGAGACGCACTACCGCGACCATCTGGAGCCGGGCGACCTGGCCGACCCGCAGCTGGCGCTGGAAGTGCATGCGGCGCTTGAAGAATTGACGATCATCCTCAACTTACCTGGATTGTACGACTTGTAGGCGATAGAAAAACACAGAAAAAAATTCGAGACAGACTATCCGCAACACAGAATTGGACGGGCGACCCCCGTCTCTTGACACCGCTGCCGCCCAGCCACAAGCCCGAACGACAGCGTTGGACATTCACATTACCGTAATGG
Organism: Janthinobacterium algoris; assembly: GCF_051380935.1. NCBI lineage: Bacteria > Pseudomonadati > Pseudomonadota > Betaproteobacteria > Burkholderiales > Oxalobacteraceae > Janthinobacterium > Janthinobacterium algoris. The sequence continues at coordinate 46,171 of NZ_JBNYXZ010000023.1, forward strand.
AGATGCAAGATGAATCACACGCCACAAGATTTGCGCACACAAACGCTGGAGCTGATTAACGCGGCCGGCAGTGCGAACAAGGCGGCAGCGCCTGTCGTGCAGCTGGTGCAGGCATGGCTGGACTCGCTCGATGCCGAAGACCTGGCCGATATCGCGCCCGACAGCCTGGCGCCCGTGCTGATCGACGGTTTCACGCAAGCGGCCAAGCGGACCGGTAGCGGCTGTCAGATCGCCACCCTGCGTTATGCGGATGGCCGTGGCGGCATGGCTAGCGCCTTGCTGATCCTGAACGAAGACATGCCTTACCTGGTCGACTCCATCGTCATGGCCATGCGCCGCCAGCATCTGGCCGTGCGCGGCGTGATGAACACCGTGCTGCCGGTGCGCCGCGCCGCTGACGGTAGCGTTGAAGCGGTGCGCCAGCCGGGCGACCCGCTCGAATCGTATGTGCTTGTGCTGCTCGATGAAGAGCTGGCGCCGGAAGCCCAGGCCGCGCTGGTTGCTGCCATCGACATGGTGGCGCGTGACGCCTTTGTCGTGCGCCGTGACAGCGCCGCCATGAGCGAGCGCCTGGCCACCGTCGCCACGGCGGCATCGCAGCATGGCGAAGAAGGCGCGGAAGTGGCCGCCTTCCTGGAATGGGCCCGTAACGGTGGCTTTGAAGTGTTCGGCTATGCCTACTACCGCGTCAAGCCGGGCGTGCGCGAGCTCGAACGCGACATCCCGAGCCGCGTCGGCGTGCTGCAGGATACTGCGCACCCCGTCTACGGCACCTGCCTGGCGAATATCCCGGGCGACTTCGACACTCTGTCCAAGCGCGAATCGGCGCTGTCTATCGTCAAGGCTGACGTGGCAGGCACCCTGCACCGCGACCAGCAACTGGACTTCATCGGCGTGCGCGGCAGGGATGCGCAAGGCGCGATCCTGGGCGAGCATTGCTTCGTCGGCTTGTTTACCCGTGCCGGCAATTCCACCCCGCTGGCAGCGCTGCCGTTTGCGCGCGGCCGCGTGGCCAAGGTATTGAGCCTGGCCGGCGTGCGCCAGCAAGGCTTCCGCGCCGAGAAATTCCGTGAAATCCTCGAATCCCTGCCGCGCACCGAAGCGCTGGAAGCGGACCTCGATTGGCTGGCGCAAGTATGCGGTGCCGTCGTCTCGCTGTACAAGCAGCCGCGCACCAAGGTCTTCGCGCGCCGCGACGTGTATGCGCGCCACCTGAACGTGCTGGTGTACCTGCCGCGTGAGCGCTACAGCGCCAGCGTGGCATCGAGCCTGGCAAAGGCCCTGCAAGCCAGTTCCGGCGCCACCCATGTGAGCACGCAAACCCTGGTGGCCGACGGTCCCCTGGCGCGCGTCTACCTGATCGCCCACGCCGCCCGTTACCCGCTGGACCTGGAAACGGATATCGAACAGCCGCTTCTGAGCGTGCTCGATGGCTGGCATAACGGCTTTGCCGCCGTGGCCGATGCCGTGCCAGACGTAGCCCTGCGCACCAGCCTGCGTAAGCTCTGCGCCACACTGCCGCTCGACTACGTGGCCGCCACCGCGCCGGCCGTCGCCTTCCGCGACCTCGACACCATCCTGCGCAACACCGATCCATCGCACGTAGCCGTGCGCATCGAGACAGGTGCAGTCACCACTATCCGCCTGTATTCGGCCAACAAGGTGCCGCCGCTGTCGGCCATCTTGCCGGCGCTGCATAACGCGGGCGTGGCGATCGACCGCGAGCAAGCCTTCTCGATTTCGCCACTCGACGGCACGCGCTATTTTGTCACCAGCCTGACAGTCGATGCCGCCAGCGCGGCGAAATTGGCGCAGCCAGCCGTCGTCGCCGTGGCGCAGGAATTGTTTGCCGCGCTGTTCAACGACACGGCCGAAGATGGTCGCCTGAATGGCCTGGTCATCGAAGGCGGTCTGTCGACGCGCGAAGTGCAACTGGTGCGCGCCTACACCAGCTACTGGCGCCAGACGGGCAGCCGCTTCTCGGTGCGCTACATTGCCGAAAGCCTGCGCAAGCAGCCGGCCCATGTGAAAGCCCTGGTCGACGCCTTCCTGCAGCGCTTCGATCCCTCGCTGTCCGCCGCGCAGCACGCGGCGGCCCTGGAAAGCATCGCCACCATCAAGGCCGGTCTGCCATCTGTGAACCATGCCGATACCGAGGAAATCCTCGGCGCACTGGCCGACCTGATGGCCGCCACCCTGCGCACCAGCTACTTCCAGAACAATCAAGCCGGCGACAAGATCATCTTCAAGTTCGATACCAGCAGCCTGGCGCTGGTGCCGGAACCGCGTCCTTACCGCGAGATTTTCGTCTTCTCGCGCCGCTTCGAAGGTGTGCACCTGCGCGGCGGCCCTGTCGCCCGTGGCGGCTTGCGCTGGTCCGACCGCATGGAAGACTACCGCACCGAAGTGCTGGGCCTGGTCAAAGCCCAGATGGTGAAAAACGCCGTCATCGTGCCTGCCGGCGCGAAGGGCGGTTTTGTCTGCAAGATGATGCCGAAGGATGCCGTGCGCGAAACCATCGCGGCCGAAGGCGAAGCCGTGTATCGCCTGTTCATTTCCAGCCTGCTGGAAGTGACAGACAACCGTTCCCTGGGCAATATCGTCCCGCCAGTCGACACCGTGTGTTTTGACGATGCCGATCCTTACCTGGTGGTGGCCGCCGATAAGGGCACGGCCACGTTCTCCGACATCGCCAACGGCATCGCTGTGCAGCGCGGCTTCTGGCTGGGCGACGCATTTGCCTCGGGAGGCTCGAACGGCTACGACCACAAGAAACTGGGCATCACCGCCAAGGGCGCATTCGAAGCCGTGAAGCGTCACTTTTATGAAATGGACCACGACCTCAATACCACGCCGATCAGCATGGTCGGCGTGGGCGACATGTCGGGCGACGTGTTCGGCAATGGCGTATTGCTGTCGCGCCAGCTGAAATTGGTGGCCGCGTTCGATCACCGCCACATCTTCCTCGACCCTGCACCGGACGTCGCCGTCTCGTTCGAAGAACGCGCGCGCCTGTTCGCCTTGCCGCGCTCTTCGTGGGATGACTACAACAAGGACTTGATCTCGGCAGGCGGCGGCGTGTATCCGCGCTCCGCCCGCACAATCGATTTGTCGCCGCAAATCCGCGCCGCGCTCGATATTGCCGAGACCTCGCTGGCACCGGAAGAACTGATGCACCGCATCCTGAAATCCCCGGTGGACCTGTTCTACAACGGCGGTATCGGTACCTACATCAAGGCCTCGACGGAAACGCATGCGCAAGTGAAGGACCGCGCGAATGACCATATCCGCGTCAGCGGCAATGAGCTGCGCGTGAAAGTGGTGGCCGAAGGGGGGAATTTGGGTGCCACGCAGGCAGGCCGCATCGAGTTCGCGCTGGCGGGCGGACGCATCTTCACCGATGCGATCGACAACTCGGCCGGCGTGGATTGCTCGGACCATGAAGTGAACGTGAAAATCTGGCTGGACGTGGAAGTCAATGCGGGCAAGTTGACGCAAGCCGAACGCAATCGCGAGCTGTATGCGATGACGGACGACGTCGAACGCCTGGTCTTGCGCGACAACACGCAGCAGACGCATTTGCTGGTGCGCGAGTTGCAGGCGCAAAGCGAGAGTGTCGTGCAGGATGGCTATGCCGCCCTGATCGCCAGTTTGGAAGAAGAGGGCGCGCTGTCGCGCGAACTGGAGCAACTGCCTTCGGTAGCCGAACTGGCGCGCCGCAAGCTCGATAACCGTGGCTTGACTACGCCGGAACTGGCGGTGGTGATCGCCAACGTGAAGAACCGCTTCAAGCGCATCCTGTCCGCGCTGCCGTTGACGGATGAAACGTGGGCTGAGCCGGTGCTGAAACCGTACTTCCCATCCTTGCTGGTGGAAACCCGTTCGGCGCTCGACCATCCGCTGGCCAACGCCATCCTGGCCACCGTGCTGGCCAATGAAGTGATCAACCGCTGCGGCCCGCTGATGATCCGCAACCTGGCGGTAGAACATGGCGTGGACGAGTCGACCGTGATTCTTGCATGGGGCCAGGCCTGGGTGGCACTGAACCTGGCGCCCGTGTTTGACGCGCTCGATGCCGATGCGCTGACGATTCCACGCGAAGTGTCGATCAAGGTCGACGCGCAAACGCGCGTGCTGCAGCAAACGATGATCACCGGCGTGTTGTCCGTGCCGGCCGAGCAGTTGCGCGGCGCCGGTCTGGCCGAACTCACGCGCCTGTTTGGCGCGGAATCGAAGCGCGAGCTGCTGCAAGCCGTTGGCATTAAATCCGAGGCCGCGCTGGTACCTGGCCTGAAACCTGCCTTCGTGCAGGCATGGGATGCGGTCGACGCGCTGGAAGTCGTTGCCGGCTTCCTGTTCCCGGCCCTGTCCGTGCCGCGTCCTGCCTCGATGGATCTGGCCGCCTTCCTGCAAGTGGGCCTGGCCCTGCGCAGCCAGGCGGGCATCGACACCCTGGAGCGTGGCTTGAAGCTGGCTGCGCAAGGCAAGTCGCAGGAACAGTTGCGCAACTACGCGCAGCAAGCGCTGCGCCGCACGCAACAGCGTCTGCTGACGCAGGTGCTGGCGCGTGCCGAGCAAGGCAACGCGGGCCAGGCCGTCGATGCGGTGACGGGCGCGCTGGGCCTGTCGGCCTATGTGGCGGCGACGGAACTGGAGCAAGCCATGCTGGACGTGTGGACCTTGTCGGAAGCCGTGAATAAAATCACGGCGAAATCCACAGCGGAAGCGGCGGTGTAATGACGCAAGAAGTACCACAAGTTGGACAGGGCGCTGGCGGCTTGCCGCCAGCCGTGCAAGCGCTGGCGCAGGCCGATTTCAGCGGCGTGGCGCCACTGTTTGCCAACGCCGGTTTCACGGTGGCCTTGCCGGCGCCGGGCATGCTGCAAGTGGTCAAGCCGCAGGCCGATGCGGGCCGCGCCAGCGTGGCCGTCTCGGTGGGCGTGCATGGCGACGAAACGGGGCCGATCGAAGTACTGGCGCACCTGCTCGATGCCCTGTCGCGCGATGCGTCGAAGCTGGCCGTCGATTTGCTCGTTTGCGTGGGCAATGTCGATGCGATCCGGGCCGGCAAGCGTTTTATCGACGCCGACCTGAATCGCATGTTCCGCCCCGTGCGGGGGAGTCTGGCGCACGCGGCGGAAAGTGCACGCGCCGATGAAATGATCGCCGCGACAAAAGCGTTCTTTGAAGCGGCGGGCCCTGTGCGCTGGCACCTGGATTTGCACACGGCCATCCGGCCTTCCGTGTACCCCACGTTTGCCATCGTGCCGGACCTGGTGGCCGACGACGCCAAGGCGCAGCTGATCGATTGGTTGGGCCAGGCGGCCATCGGCGCCATCATCATGAACCCGCAGTCGGCCGGCACGTACAGCTATTACTCGGCCGAGCATTGCAACGCGGCCGCCAGTACGGTGGAATTGGGCCGCGTGGGCACCCTGGGGCAGAACGATTTGTCCCTGTTCGACGACGTGTCGCGGGCGCTGGATGGCTTGCTGCGCGGCCTGCCTGCGCAGCCCGTCAAGGCGCCGCCGCATGTGTTCAAGGTGGCGCAGGAAATCATTAAGCACAGCGATGAATTCCGCATGGCGTTCGACCGCAGCACGCAAAATTTCACGTCCCTGCCGCAGCACGCGGTGATCGCCAGCGATGGCGACCATGTGTACACGGTGCAGCACGCGGAAGAGTTGGTGGTGTTTCCGAACCCGGACGTGCGCGTGGGCTTGCGCGCGGGGCTGATGGTCGTGCGTACCTCCTGATCGTCCAGCCATCACGCAGTATCAGGCGCCAGCCGGGGAAACCCGATTGGCGCTTTTTTTATGGAAAAATGCCTCACAGAAATAATTATCCATTAAGCAATCAGCTGGTTTAAAATATTTGCCCTTTTGCAATTTCTTGGCCCCATCATGTTGAAACGCCTGTTGACAGCGCTGCTGTGCCTGACCCTCTCCGGCCTGACGGCTGCCGCCCCTGCCGATGAGAAGGCATCCGCACCGGAAATGACGGCCGAGCAATTCCTCGCCCAGTTGCACCTGCAGCGCGGCAAGATCACTTTGCCGGGCGGCATCGCCACCCTGGATTTGCCCGCCAACTTCCGTTATTTGTCACCGGCGGACGCCGAGCGCGTGCTGGTCGATGCCTGGGGTAACCCACCGGGCATGGAGTCGCTGGGCATGATCGTGCCCGCCAAGGCCAGCGTGCTGGAGCGCGATAGCTGGGGTGTCATCGTCACGTATGAAAAGGAAGGGCATATCAAGGATGACGATGCGGACAGCATCAAGTACGACGAATTGCTCAAGGATATGCAGGCATCCGTGCTGGACAATAACGCGGAGCGCAAGAAGAAGGGTTATCCCGGCATTCAGCTGATGGGCTGGGCGGAAAAACCCAGCTATGCCAAGGATACGCACAAGCTGTACTGGGCCAAGGATCTGATGGTCGATGGCGGCGAGCACTCGCTGAACTACAACGTGCGCGTGCTGGGCCGCGAAGGCGTGCTGAACCTGAACGCGATTGCCAGCATGCAGCAGATCGAGACGATCAAGAAAGAGATGCAGCAAGTGACGGCATTCACGGAATTTACCGAGGGTAACCGCTACACGGATTTCGACAGCAAGACGGACAAGGTGGCCGAATATGGCTTGGCGGCGCTGGTGGCGGGCGGCGTGGCCAGCAAGCTGGGGCTGTTTGGCAAGTTGCTGGCGCTGCTGCTGGCCTTCAAGAAAGTGCTGCTCCTGGCCGTGGTGGGCGGCGGGGCGGCCATCGTCAAGTTCCTGGGCGGCAAGCGCAAGGATAAGCAGGCGCCGCAGCCACTGGCGCAGGCAGAACCCGCGGCACAGCCGGAGCGCGCGCCGGATGGCAAGGTGAATTTGGACAAGTAAAAGCAAGTAGGCCGCTCGGTGCGCTGGCGCACAGGAGTGGCATTGCGCGCGCTGCCGGAAAACAGCGCCTCGGGTACACTGGCTCATCGTTCACTATCAGGAGTTCGCCATGTCCGTGTCCATGTATCAGGCAACCATTCCCGTCTTCGTCCGCGGCTTGCGGGTCGTCTCGGCCCTGCTGGGAAAAGCGCAAGCGCATGTGGAGGAGGATGGCATCGTGCCCGAGATTTTACTGGGTGCGCAGTTGGCGCCCGACATGCTGGATTTGACGGCGCAGGTGCAGCGCGCCAGCGATACGTCGAAGATGTCGGTCGAGCGCCTGAGCGGCGTGCCGGCGCCGAAGTTTGAAGATAATGAAGCGTCGTTCGAGCAGTTGCAAGAGCGTATCGCCAACACCATCAGCTACATCGACAGCGTCAACGCGGGCCAGATGGCCGGCAGCGCGCAGAAGGAAGTCGTGTTGAACTGGACCGACGAGGGGACGACATTCTCGGGCGACAATTACCTGCTCAGCTTTGCTTTGCCGAACTTCTATTTCCACGTCTCCATGGTCCACGCCATACTCAAAAACAATGGCGTGGCCGTGGGCAAAATCGATTATCTGGGACCGTACGACTGACTTGGTTTAACGTTGTGGCGGCTGCTGCACCTGGTTCTGTACCGCATTGCCCAGCATGCCGCCGCCGATCACGCCGGCCACCGTCGCCAGCGCCTTGCCGCGGCCGCCACCTACCTGGTTGCCGATCAAGCCGCCGATGACGGCGCCCGTGCCGATGCCCACGTAGTTGGGCTGGGCGGGAGCCGGCGCTGGCACTGGCTGCGGCTGGCGTACGGGTTCGCGGTAGGCTGTCTCGCGGTAGCCATCATTGTTGTCATGGTAAGCAGGACGCGCCTGCGCCACTTGCGTGCGGTGCACAACGCGCTTGTGCACGACAGGTGCCGGTGCCGGAGCGGGGGCAGCTTGCGCGACGACAGGCGCGGCAATCGGTGCAGTCACGGGAGCAGCCAGGGCTGCGGCGTTCGCTGGCGTCATGGCGGCTACATCGGCAGGCACGGCAGGAATATTCGCCCGCGAATTGGGCAGGATGCCGGCGATGGATGCCGCGCCCACCAGGCACAGGACTGTGACGGAAATGGCGGCGCCGGCCATCAAAGGGTGGATGCGGTTGGCAGTAGTCGTCGTGTTCATGTGTTCTCCTGGGTGGCAATGTGTTGCGCTGTTGTTGATGTGTCCAGCTGATGTGTTCACTGATGTGTCCACTAATGTGTCCACTAATGTGACCAGATTAACGGCCGCGCCTGCGCAAGGCTAGCCCTTGCGCTGTATCAAACGTAAGCAGGTGTAAGCCGCGCTGTCCAAAGCACAGTAGAATCGGTGCTTCCCCTTTTCCGGAGTCCGCCATGAGCCAGCTATTCACGCCGTATGCACTGGGGCCGCTGCAGGTGGCCAACCGCATCGCCATCGCGCCCATGTGCCAGTACTCGGCCGACAACGGCAACGCCACCGACTGGCACATGATCCACCTGGGCCACCTGGCCCTGTCCGGCGCGGGCTTGCTGATGACGGAAGCGACGGCCGTCTCGCCCGAGGGACGCATCTCGGCCGAAGACCTGGGCCTGTGGTCGGACGCGAATCAAGCTGCGCTGGCAAACGTGGTGCAGGCGATCCGCCGCCACGCGGCGATTGCGCTGGTGGTGCAGCTGGGTCATGCGGGACGCAAGGCATCGAGCCGCGCGCCTTGGCAGGGCGGTGCCTGCGTGCACCTGGCCGACGGTGGCTGGCAAACGGTGGCGCCATCAGCCATCGCTCACGCACCCGGCGAAACGGTGCCGATCGCCCTGGACGAGATGGGTTTGCTGCAAATCAAAGGCGCCTTTGTGGCCGCCGCGCAGCGCGTGCATGCGCTGGGTATCGAGGGCATCGAATTGCATGCGGCGCACGGTTATCTGCTGCACCAATTTCTGTCGCCCCTGTCCAATAAGCGCACCGATGCGTATGGCGGCAGCCTGGACAACCGCATGCGTTTTCCGCTGGAAGTCTATGACGCCGTGCCCGCCACGGTGGCCGTGGGCGTGCGCCTTTCCGCCACCGATTGGGTCGATGGCGGCTGGGAAATCGAGCAAAGCGTGCGCTTCGCGCAGGAACTCAAGCAAAGGGGCGCCGACTTCATCCACGTCTCCAGCGGTGGGATATCGCCGCAGCAGCAAATCCCCGTGGGCCCCGGCTACCAGGTGGCGTTTGCCGAACGCATCAAGCGCGACAGCGGCTTGCCCACCATTAGCGTAGGCTTGATCACGGAGGCGCAGCAGGCGGAAGACATCATCGCCAACGGCCAGTCCGACATGGTGGCACTGGCGCGCGCCATTCTGTTCGACCCGCGCTGGCCCTGGCATGCGGCGGCCCAGCTGGGCGCGCAAGTGCAGGCGCCGCCGCAGTACTGGCGCTCGCAGCCGCGCGAATACAAGAACCTGTTCGGCGATACGACCCTGGGCCAGCGCTAAAGGATCTCGTCTGCTACACTAACGCTTCTTCCCCATTTCTCCAGGACGCTTCGACATGCGCCATTGATACTGCCGTGCTGTGCACGGCCTCGCCCATCCCGCCACAGCGCCTTGCGCCGTGCGGGTTCGCAAGCCCTGTCTGCACGTACAAGGAGTATTCATGCCCGCATTACTACAACTCGACCGTCTTTCCTTTGTGCTGCCCGATGGCCGCGCCCTGTTTTCCGATTTGCAATTTGCCTTTGCCCCGCAACGTATCGGCCTCGTCGGCGATAACGGCGTGGGCAAGAGCGTGCTGGCGCGCCTGCTGGCGGGCCAGGCGCAGCCGTCTTCTGGCGCCGTGCGCTGCGACGGCAGCGTGCATTACGTGGCGCAGGAACTCGATCCGCAGCACTATCCTAATGTGGCGGCGCTTGCCGGCATGCAGGACTTGCTGGCGGCACTGGCGCGCATCGCCGCCGGCAGCATCGACGAGGCCGACTACGCCTTGGTGGGCGAACGCTGGGATGCCCACGCCCGCCTGCGCCAGGCGCTAGATGCGCTCGATCTGCGCCATGTCGATGCCGGTACCGGCTCGGCTAGCCTCAGCGGTGGCGAACGCCAGCGCATCGCCCTGCAGGGCGCCTGGCTGTCGCAGGCGGACTGGCTGGTGCTCGATGAGCCGAGCAACCATCTCGATGCGCAGCAGCGCGCCCGCCTGGTGGCGCAGATGGCGCGCTGGCCCGGTGGTTTGCTGTTGATCAGCCATGACCGCGCTCTGCTGGAGCACGTCGATGCAATCGTCGAGTTGTCGCCCCAGGGCTTGCGCAGCTATGGCGGCAATTATCCGATGTATGCGCAGCAGCGCGCGCTGGAGCAGGCCGGTTTTGCGGCGGCCCTGCAAGCGGAAAAGGCCGGTGCCAGACGCGAACAGCGCGAAGCGCAGCAGCAGGCCGAGCGCCAAAAGCGCCGTGTCGGACGCGGTGAGCGCGAAGGCCGCGAAGGCAATCAAAGCAAGCTTTTGCTGGACGCGAAAAAGGAGAAAAGCCAGGATAGCCAGGGCAAGCTGCGCCTGCGCGCGCAAGAGGCGCAGCAGGCGCGCCAGCAAAGGGTGATGGATGCCAGCGCCCGCTGCGCGCCCGAGGTAGAACGGCTGTTGCTGGCGCCCGAGAGCCTGGTGCCGAATGGCAAATTGTTGCTGGAGCTGCGCGGGCTGGTCTTGCCGCATGGCCAGGCGCATGCCATCAACTTGCTGCTCAGCGGGCCGCGTCGGCTGGCCGTGACGGGTGACAATGGCAGCGGCAAGTCGACCTTGCTGCGCGTGATCGCGGGGCAGCTGGCGCCAGCCAGCGGCGAGCTGCGCTGCCATGCGCAGGTGGCCTGGCTGGACCAGCATGCGGGACTGCAAGACGGCGAGTGGAGCGCCGTGCAACGCTTGCAGGAACGCAACAGCATCCTGCCGGAAGGCGAGCTGCGCACGCGGCTGGCGCTGCTGGGCATTGCCGGTGCGCGCGCCACCATGCCCAGCAGTTTGCTCAGCGGCGGCGAGCGCATGAAGGTGGCGCTGGCGGCCGAATTGTATGCGCAGGCGCCGCCGCAACTGCTGCTGCTTGACGAACCCGACAATCATCTGGACCTGGCCAGCCTGCAGGCGCTGGAGCAGATGCTGCTGCAATATCAGGGGGCGTTACTTGTGGTATCGCACGACCGCGCATTTCTGGATGGCCTGAACCTTGACCCAGCGGGCTTGACAATGCACAAAAGACAATCAAGTGAAAATAGTCACGCTCGATGCCTGTAGAGCATGCTTCATGAACCGATGCTGAATTTTGTTTGATTGTCGGTATAATCCACTGAATAACCGGGCCTATTTGTGAACTAAAACTGCTGGTTCACCAATATGATGACGTTTAATCTGGCGCTGTTGTCGGTCACTACCGCGCTGCCAGGGCGCCGTCATCCCGCCATCATTCTTTTTCTGCTGCTGATGAATTTCGGTTTCGTTTATATTTTTTTCTTGGAGAAATAGCATGTCGTTTTACGAAAAACTCAAGGCCCTCGACATCGAATTGCCGGTCGTTGCTGCGCCAGCTGCCGCTTACGTGATGCATGCCCGCACGGGTAACACCGTTTTCCTGTCCGGCCACCTGGCCAAGAAGGATGGCAAGGTCTGGGTCGGTCAACTGGGCAAGGACGTCACCACGGAAGAAGGCAAGATCGCAGCGCGCGGCATCGCCATCGAACTGATCGCCACCTTGCAAGACGCGTGCGGCGGCGACTTGAACAAGGTCAAACGCATCGTCAAGGTCATGAGTCTGGTCAATTCCACCTCCGCATTCACGGAACAGCACCTAGTGACCAATGGCGCCTCGGAACTGTTCGTCGAAGTCTTTGGCGACAGCGGCAAACATGCCCGCTCCGCCTTCGGCGTGGCGCAAATCCCGCTCGGTGCTTGCGTCGAGATCGAACTGATCGCCGAACTGGCCTGATCATGTGAGCATGCCGGCGCTTGCCGCCGGCGCGCCCTTTCCTCCTGTCCAGCAAGAGCGGAACCGCCATTGGGGTGGAGGGATCGGTGTATTCAAGAAAAAAACGGAGACATGTAATGAAAACGAGTGAACAAGGCTTGCACCGCGGCCTGGGCGAGCGGCAGATCCGCCTGATGGCGCTGGGCGCCGCGATAGGCGTGGGCCTGTTTTTGGGTTCCGGCAACGCCATCAAGATGGCCGGTCCCGGCATCATGCTGTCGTATATTATCGGTGGCGCGGTCATCTTCATGATCATGCGCGCGCTGGGCGAAATGGCCGTGCACAATCCGGTGGCCGGCTCCTTCAGCCGCTATGCCCAGGATTACCTGGGCCCCCTGCAAGGCTATCTGACGGGCTGGAACTACTGGTTCCTGTGGCTGGTCACGTGTGTGGCTGAAATTACCGCCGTCGCCATCTACATGGGCATCTGGTTCCCCGACGTGCCGCGCTGGATCTGGGCCCTGGCGGCCCTCGGTTCCATGGGCGCGATCAACCTGCTGGCCGTGAAAGCCTACGGCGAGTTCGAATTCTGGTTCGCCCTGATCAAGGTCGTCACCATCATCCTGATGATCGTCGGCGGCACGGGCATGATCATCTTCGGTCTCGGCAACGGTGGCGTGGCCATCGGCATCTCGAACCTGTGGACGCATGGCGGCTTCTTCCCGAATGGCGCGCAGGGCGTGCTGATGTCCTTGCAGATGGTGATGTTTGCCTACCTGGGCGTGGAAATGATCGGCCTGACGGCTGGCGAAGCGGAAAACCCGAAGAAATCGATTCCTGACGCCATCAATTCGGTGTTCTGGCGCATCCTGATTTTCTATGTCGGCGCGCTGTTCGTCATCCTGTCGATCTACCCATGGAATGAAATCGGCACCACCGGCAGCCCCTTCGTGATGACGTTTGAACGCCTGGGCATCAAGACGGCCGCCGGCATCATCAACTTTGTCGTGCTGACCGCTGCTCTGTCGTCGTGCAATGGCGGCATCTTCAGCACAGGCCGCATGCTGTACAACCTGGCGCTGCAAGGCCAGGCACCGAAGGCATTTGCGGAAACCACGGCCAGCGGCGTGCCGCGCCGCGCCATCCTGGTGTCCGTCTTTGCGCTGCTGCTGGGCGTGTTGCTGAACTACCTGGTGCCGGAAAAAGTGTTTATCTGGGTCACCTCGATTTCCACCTTCGGCGCCGTCTGGACCTGGGGCGTGATCCTGATCACGCAGATCCAGTTCCGCAAGACCTTGAGCCCGCAGGAAATCAAGAACCTGGCCTTCCGCATGCCGTTCGCGCCGTACGGTTCCTGGATTTCGCTGGCTTTCCTGGCGCTGGTGATCGGCCTGATGGCGTATTTCCCCGATACGCGCATCGCCCTGATGGTGGGACCAGCCTGGCTGATCCTGCTGACGGTGCTGTACTACGTGCTGGGCCTGGCGCCGAAAGAGCGGCGCGATGACGTGCCGCAAGGCTATGAAGCAGGCTGGCCGGCGGCCGATGCACCACACGTCAAGAAGTAAACCAGCGTAGTTGAGCTGAGCCAGAAGCGCGCCCCTGCCCCTGCAGCGGCGCGCTTTTTTTGTTCATAAAAGCAATTTCTTCTGCGCCAACACGCTGGCGGGTTTGCCGGCGCAAGCCTGGCGTTGTTTCCTTGCATCAAAGTTCTGTTTAGCTGAGCCGATGAAAGCCCTATAATCGCTTAGTTTTGAAAATGGACGCGATCTTTCCGGTTTTTTCCAGGTAGGGCCGGAGCGCTATTTGTTTTTACCCGTCATGTTCCTAACAACACCTGACAAAACCGTAGCGAGCGGGATGAGTTGTGGCTAAGAAGCGCAGCTGTGCGAATGCACAGTGAGCATCGCAGGCCGCGAATCGCGACGCGCAGTAGGTTTTGGCAGGTGTTCAAGTGCATGCCTCATAAAGGAATGCTAGTGAGCCAAACCCTGGTCCAGAAACTTTGCCGCACCAAGCCGATCGATACCACGGTCGAATATGGTGAAGGCCTCAGCAGCAGTGGCTTGAGCCGGTCCATCGGCCTGTTTTCCCTTACCATGATCGGCGTCGGGGCCACCATCGGCACGGGCATTTTCTTTACCATGGTCGAAGCTGTGCCCAAGGCGGGCCCATCGGTCGTCCTGTCTTTCCTGATCGCCGCCATCACCGCCGGCTTGACGGCCTTGTGCTATGCGGAATTGTCGTTCCGCATTCCCGCCTCCGGCTCCTCGTATTCGTTTGCTTACGCCACCGTGGGCGAGTTTCTTGCCTTCATCATGGCCGCCTGTTTGCTGCTTGAATACGGCTTGGCGGGCAGTGCCGTGGCCATCGGCTGGTCGTCCTACCTGAATAACTTCCTGGAAAATGCCTTCGGCTGGCATATTCCCGAGATGCTGCGCACGCCGATGATCGTCTCCGGCCCGCATGGCATGGAGTTTCATGCCGGCCACATCAACTTGCCGCCGATCTTTTTGATCTGCATGTGCGGCTTTTTGCTGCTGCGCGGCGCCAAGGAATCGGCCCTGATGAATGCCATCATGGTCATCATCAAGCTGGCGATCCTGGTGTTTTTCATCGTCATCGCGTTTTCCGGTTTTAACGCCGACAATTTCTTTCCCTTCTTTAATAGCGACAACAGCAAGGGCTTTGCCGGCATGACGGGCGTGACGGCCGCCGCCGGCACTGTGTTCTTCTCCTTCATCGGTCTCGATACGGTGGCGACGGCGGGCGATGAAGTGAAAAATCCCACGCGCAATGTGCCGCGCGGCATCCTCGGCGCCCTGCTGATCGTGACCGTGTTTTATTTGTTGGTGGCCGTGGCCGCCCTCGGCGCGCAACAGGCGAAATTGTTCGAAGGCCAGGAAGCGGGTCTGGCGGTGATTCTGCAAAACGTCACAGGCAAGACCTGGCCCGCGCTGGTGCTGTCGGCCGGCGCCGTCATTTCCGTCTTCAGCGTGACCCTGGTGACGATCTACGGCCAGACGCGCATCCTGTTTGCCGTCAGCCGCGACGGCTTGATCCCGAAGTCGTTCCAGAAGATCCACCCGCGCACCCTGGTGCCGGTCAGAAATACCATCATCGTCTGCCTGGTGGTAGCCGTGGTGGCTGGCTCCGTCGATGCGACTTACTTGTGGGACATGGTCAGCATCGGTACCCTGACAGCCTTCATGGTGGTCTCGGTTGCCGTGCCCGTGCTGCGGCACAAGCAGGGCGCCAACCGCATCGAAGGCTTCAGCGTGCCCTTCGGGCCGTATGTGATTCCGGGCCTGAGCATATTGGCTTGCCTGTACATCATGCGCGATTTGCCGCATACGACGTTTGTCGTGTTCAGCGTGTGGATGGCGGTGACGATAGCTATTTACTTCCTGTACAGCATGCGGCATTCGCACCTGGGCAAGAAGGCCCGCTAATGCAGTCTGTTCGATCCGAAACCGCCGCGCTTGCCGGCGGTTTTTTTTATTCTTAACTGGAATTTACATGATGAAAATAACTGATTTGGCCGCCTGCGGCTTGCTGGCAAGCAGCCTTCTGGGTAGCACCGCGCAGGCCGCTCCTGCCAGTGACCTGGTGCTGCGCGATTACCGCGCCGTCGCCCTGTCGGGCAATGGCCAGCGCATTGCCGCCATCGAATCGAGCAAGGCGGGCGAACAGCCGCAGTCTCCGCATGCAGCCATCGTCGTGCGCGACGCCGCCAATGGCACCATCGTGCAGCAATTCGATCCTTGCGCCGTGTGCTCCTATGACAAGCCCAGCTGGTCGCCCGATGGCCGGCAGCTGGCCTTTGTCGGCTATGACGCCAAGGCGGGCATGGCGCATCTGTACTTGGCCACGATGGCACAGGCGCAAGCGCGCGTGTTGACCAGTATCAAAGGCGTGGCCAGCACGGCGCGCTGGTCGCCGGACGGCAAGCAGCTGGCCCTGCTCGCCACGGTGGGGGCGCGCAAGCTGGCCGGCGCCGTGGAAGCAGGTGTGCGCCAGGTGGGCGAAGTGGGTAGCGAAGACGATGCCCAGCGCATTGCCGTCGTGCCTGCCAGCGGCGGAGAAGCGCGTCTGCTGTCACCAAACGACACCTATGTGTATGAATACAGCTGGACCCCCGATGGTCGTGGCTTTGTCGCCACCAGCGCGCAGGGCAATGGCGACAGCAACTGGTGGGTTGCCAAGCTCAGCCATATTGAGGCGGCCACGGGCGCCCTGCGCGTGATCGCCGCGCCAACCATGCAGCTGAACCTGCCTTCCGTCTCGCCGGATGGCAAGACGGTGGTGTTCATCGGCGGCCTGATGAGCGACTTCGGCTCCATCGGCGGCGACCTGTACACGGTCCCCCTGGCCGGCGGCACGCCGCGCAATCTCACACAAGACTATCGCGGCACCTTCAATGGCGTCGTCTGGCGCGGCACCGGCTTGCTGGCGACCGCACTGATCGATTCGCAACTGGCGCTGGTGCCCGTCGATGCGCAAACCGGTCCGGCTCAACCGGTGATGCTTGGTGAACTCAGCAGTAGCGGCAGCGATGGCCGTCTGTCGTTCAGCGCCGATGGCCGGCAAGCCGCTGCCACGCAGGAAAATTTTACGCACGCCAGCTACCTGGTGGCGGGACCGGTGGGCCAGCTGAAAAAGATCACGCGCGACAATGACGGCTTTGCGCCGCAGCTGACGGTGCAAAACGTGGGCTGGAACAACGAGCAATACAAGGTGCAAGGCTGGCTGCTGGGACCGTTGAAGGTGGAGGCCGGCAAGCGCTACCCGATGATCGTCAACGTGCATGGCGGCCCGGGTGCCGCCGCCTCACCCCGTTATGTGGCTGCGAGCACCGTGATCGAGGAATTGACGCAAAAAGGTTATTTCGTCTTCCTGCCCAACCCGCGCGGCAGCTTTGGCCAGGGCCAGGCATTTACACGTGCCAACATGGCAGACTTTGGCGGCGGCGACTGGCGCGACATCCTGGCCGGCATCGATGCGGTGGAAAAAGTGGCTCCCGTCGACGGCCAGCGCCTGGGACTGATCGGCCATTCGTATGGCGGCTTCATGACCATGTGGGGCGTCACGCACAGCGACCGCTTCAAGGCGGCCGTGGCGGGGGCGGGCGTGTCTAACTGGATCAGTTATTACGGCCAGAACGGCATCAATCAGTGGATGATCCCGTTCTTTGGCGCTTCCGCGTATGACAATCCAGCCGTCTACCGCAAGGCTTCGCCTATCGAATCGATCAAGGCAGCCAAGACGCCGACCCTGATCTATGTGGGTGAGCGCGACGTGGAAACGCCGGCCGCCCAGTCGCTGGAATTCTGGCACGGCTTGCGCGCCATGGGCGTGCCGTCCAGCCTGTTCATCTACGACGGCGAAGGCCATTCCTTCCGCAAGCCCGAGCACCAGCGCGACTTGCAGCAGCGCATCGTCGGCTGGTTCGAACGGTACTTGAAGTAAGGATAAAGAAAGCCGCACGAATGAACTGAACCGTTAAGCTACTTGGTTTCAGTTCACGAAGGCGGCTTTTTGCATGCTGGCGGATGCGGATCAAGTGTCTAGACGCAATTGCAAACCCGTTGCCGTGTAGGTTGGCGTCACTTTAAAGCCGTCGACGCTGATCGTGTCGAACTTGCCTTTCAAGCTGGCAGCATTGATGACGCTCAAGGTGTCGCCTGCGGCCGGCTTGTAGCCATTCTGGAACGTCACGTTCAGGCTACCGCCCGCGACCGTCATCTGGCCCGTCACGCTCAATCGGCCACCCTGGCCGTTACCCAGTTTCAGCTCCAGCTTGCCTGTTGCCAGCTGCGTGTACCGGCCGGCCAGTGCCAGACCCGACTGGGCGTTGCTGACTACGGTTCCGCCGCTGACATACACATCGCCCTTGCCGAAGGCGGTGGCGGAGTTGGCTTCAAGGCGTCCCGCTTCCACGTGCGTTCCACCGCTCCAGCTATTGTTACCGCCCAGTTTCAGGGTGCCCGAGCCTTGCTTGTTCAGTTTGCCAGTGCCACTGATGTCGTTGCGCCAGCGGTCGACGGCATAAAAGCCACCCTTGGCCGCGTCCATGGCCACCACTACATTGCCGGTGAACACGGCATAGCCATCGGCAGCGGCAAACAGATTTAGGCGGCCCCAGCCTTCAGCATCGTCCATCACCGGGTAGCCCGATGGCAAGGCCGTGGTTTTCAGCACCACGCGGCGCTGCGCGTCGGACAGATACGGCAAACGCGTTTCCAACAGCACTTCCGCACCCTTCGGCACGACGGCCTGGGCATTGGCGGCGCCCGTCTGCGCGAAGCCGAAGGTCAGGCGACGGATATAGGCGGCCTTGGTGCTGGCGTAGTCCGAAAAACGGTCGTTGGCGATGGTGCCCGAATGGGCGTAGTCATAAAAGGTGTCGGCCGTGGTGCCCGTCCTGGCCATCAGGGTCGTGTGCGCCTGCGTCACGGCGGCAGCCTTGGTGGCGGCCGTGGCAGGGTCGAGCAGGTTGGCGGCGACGATGGCTTGCGCCTGAACGCGGCCGCTGATCACGTCGAGCGGCGAATGCATGCCGGCGATGATGCGGTTTTCACCCAGTTCCAGGCCCCGCGCCACCATTTCCTGGTAGCGCTCGGGCAAGGCATAGGCCATGCCCAGCGCGCCGCGTACGGCTTCGGCCGAATGGCCGCTGGTAAAGCCGCCATCGGTGGCCGGCGTGGCGCTCTTGGCCGGCACCAGGGCGGGAATCAGCACCACATTGCTGCTCCAGCGAAATGGCCGCGCATATTTGTAGAAGCGCTTGGCCGGTTCCGTGGAACCATTGTTGCCCATGGCATTGACGAGGCCAACCACAGTGCCGAATTCGGCATTGGTGCTGCCCGCCACGCCCGTGTTGCTGCCGCTGTCGTTGTAGAGCTTGCTTGTCGCGTCCGGCGCGATGTCGGTGATGCTGGTGGTCTGGCGTGCCGCGCTGCGCCAGGCGTCTGTCAGCGGACCCATGCCATCGGTGATGCTGTAGCCCTTGCCGCGGCGGTCGTCCAGGTAGGCGGCCAGTTCCTGCGCCGGCGTGCGGCTGGTGGTGGCTTTGATGACGAAATTGATGTTCGCGTTCTGCACGCTGGCATTGAGGATGGTGCCTCCAGGCGTGCCATCGTTGGGCACGCCCGTCCAGGTGGAGGGTACGACGGCGGGGAAACCGTCCACGGCCGGCGCGGAAACGCCGGCATCGACGATTTGCGTCAACGGTTTCCAGATGTCAAGCATGCCGATCAGCACGCGCACGCCAGCATTCGTGGCGGCCGTGGCATAGCGGGCGTCGCCGCGCTGGTTGCTGGCGATATTGTCGACAAAGGGGATGGCCGTGGCCGATGGCGGCGCCGTATCAGGCGCGCCCTGGTCGGCTGGCGCTGCTGGAATGACGAGCGCCGCTTCCCGGTGATCGGAACCGCCGCAAGCGGCAAGGGCGAGGGTGGCGCTGATGGCCAGCGCCAGTGGCAGGCGCCGGGTCAGGGGAGATGCGTGCATGATTACCTTGGCTGTAAGTGGAAAAACCATCGCAGCATAAAGAGCTCAGATGACCTCCTGATGACACCACTTACGCCTGGGCGGCCGAAAAATATTATCTGGGCGCCACGATATGCACGATCGCCGCGCTATGCACCACGATCTTGTCGGCATCGGCCTGCAACAGGCGAATGCGCCTTTTGACCAGCGGCCAGCCCGACCAGACCACTTCGCTGACGGGTGAAGCAGCAGGGGCGGCCAGCGGGGCACTGATGCTGGCCATGTTGTCGAGCTGCTCCAGCGCGCGCGACAGGGTCAAACACACTTGCGTATGGCTGTGGCTGAGCAAGGCGTTGACGGGTGCGACTGGCAGCTGGCTGGCATGGCGCCCCAGGATCGAGCGCAGTGCCGCCACGTGGGCTACCAATAAGTAGTTTTGCACGATGAACAGGTTGATGTCTTCCACGGCCCGCTGCTTGCTGGCCGGTTCGTCGAGCATGCGCACCAGTGCCGAGCTGAGCGCGGCCAGGCTATCCATCAGGCGCTTGCGCTCGATGCGGTAGGCGAAGTCATCGAAACATTTCCCCTGCAGCAGCGCGAAACTGGCCTGCATATAGCTCAAGTTTACATTCAGTACCTGGCGCACCAGCCGTGGCAGGCTCTGGTATTCCCAGTTGGCCAGCACGAAGCTGAACACGGTGGCCACCGCCGCGCCGATCAGGGTATCGATCAGGCGCTCACTGACCAGGTTCGGGTTGCTGGGCGCCACCAGGTGCATTTGCAGCAAGATCATCAGGCTGACAGCAATGGCCGTGTAGCGGTAGCGCAGATAGATGAAGGTGGGCGTGGCCACGATGGACAGGAACAAAATGGCCATCAGCACGATATTGCTGTGGACGAAGCGGATCACGATGGCCGTGATGACGCAGCCGATGATGGTGCCGATGATGCGGTCGGCGCGGCGCTGGCGCGTCATGCTGAACGTGGGGCGCAGGATGATGACGATGGTGAGCACGATCCAGTAGCTGTGCGCCGCGTACGGCAGCCACTGGCCAATTAGCAAGCCCACCGAGATGGCCATCGAGACGCGCAGGGCGAAGCGGAATATGGGCGAGTCCAGGCGCAGGTTGGACAGCAGGGTCTTGAATTCGTACTTTTGCTGCGACAGGAAGGGTGCCATGTCCGCGCCGCTCCAGAAAGGCACGTCGGCATAGACTGTTTGCGTGGCCAAATGCAGTTCGACTATCATCTTCAGAATGGCACGGATCTTGTTGCGCTGCGCGCGCAAGGTGGCCAGCGCTTCTTGCGTGTTGTCTCCTTTCGCTTGCAGGCGGGCAATTTCTGCTTCGATATCAAACCATTCCTTGTCATAGCTGATCTGCGCATACGAGGCGCGCTTGCGCGTGACGGCGTAAGCGACGGATTCGATGTCGCGCGCCGCCTTGTAGGCGAGGTCGTGCAAGGATTTCAAGACGTCGGAGTCGGCCAGGTGCTGGCGCAGCAGCGCGTAATCGGTGTGCGTGGAAAGGATCAGTTCATATAAATCCAGCATGCACACATGCACTTGCACGACGATGGCATCCTTGCTGTTCTTGTGGCTGCGCAAGATCAAGTCGCGCGACGCCTGCTGACGGTCGGCCAAAATGCTTTGATGGCGCACCAGCTTGTTGAACTGTTCCGTCAAATTAAAACGCGTGTCGTAGAAATCGGCCTTGATGTCGATGTAGGTCGCCAGTTCGAACAGCGCTTCGGCCAGCACTTGCTGTTTAATGCGGTGGCGCAAAACCCAGGCGATGGCCATGGCGTAGGCCAGATAAATCAAGCCGCCGAGCATGAACAGGCCCGCGTGGTGGAACGATTGCTGCCACGTCATCTGGTGCTCCATCGACATAGTCATGATGAACAGGGCGGCCAGTTGCAAGGGCATGGATTTCTTGCCGTATACCACCATCATGCTGGCGAGGAAACTCACCAGCACGAGCACCGTCATCAAAAGCCACTGCACCGGTCCGCACAGGCTGATGAGTAAAGTGACGGCGCTGCACAGCAGCACCGAGGCCAGCATCTCGTTGAACTTGTGACGCAGCGGGCTGGGCATATCCATCAGGGTCGTGCACAGGGCGCCGATGCACACCGTCATGGCGGTGGCGCTGTCGCTGATTTCCTGGACCAGCAAGGCCAGGCCGACCAGGCCGATGGCCACGCGCAAGCCCAGGTAAAAATAATGGCTGTAAATAAAGGTGCGCAGGTTCAGTGCGTAGTGCATGGGATTACCTTGTGGGTAGGGCACAGAAAGAGGCGCCGCAGCGGGGTTTCCGATGCGGCGCCAGGATGTTGCATTCGCTACAGCCCCGAGTTACATCAGGGCAATGACCGGGTAACGCCGCCATTCCGGTTCGGCAAAGCGCTGGCAGTTGGCGAAGATGAAGTCGAGCACGGCTTCCTGATTGCTCAGCAAGGCTGGGTTCGCTGCTTTCCACTCGGCAAACTTGGCCGCCAGCGCCGGCTCATCGCGCAGCAGCTCGGAGGCCATGTCTTCGAACACGTAATCGGAAAACGCTTCCTTCTTTTCCAGCACGCTGTTGAAGAAGCCCCAGCGGAAGAAGCTGTCGTGTGCCTGCGGTTCCAGGGTTTCCACGGCGTAGCGCGCGTTGTCTTGCTCCAGGCTGATGACATAATCGCCCGCCTGCACGCTGAACTGGCCCGTGCGCGCTTCCACGTCCACTGTCTCGTGGAACATGTGGCCTTCGTAGGCGGTGGCGCGCGTGCCGACGTTGGTGATGTGGTAGTAGCGCGCCGTTAAGGTCTGTTCTGCGGTGATGCGGCTCATTTCGACACCGTTCCAGCGCAGCCGCTCGATCACTTCGCGCCAGGCTTGCGGCACGACATAGGCTTTCGGCGCGGCGACGGTGACGTCCGCATCGAAGCGGTTGTAGTAGGGGATATCGCGTTCCCACGGCTGCGAGCGGTCATACGACAGGCGCTGGTAGTCGCCCAGGAGACTCGGCGTGTATTGTGCCGCATAGCCCTTGAAGGGGAAGGTCGACGGCTGTTCTTCGTTCATGCTCCAGTGGATCGGCCACTCGGCTTGCGTGCGTCCGGCAGCCTTGGCTTGTGCGCGCAGTTGTTTGATCTGCTCGCCATGCTGCACGGTAAACGCCATGGTGATGTCGAGCAGGGCGCGCATGGAAGCGTAGCGGTCGGCAAACGGTTTCAGCATGTGCGTTTCCGGCATGAAACCGATGACGTGATGCAGGGCCGCAAAACCTGTCGAGAAACGCGGTACTTCGAGGAATTCGGCGATGCCGTGGTCCGGACTATCCTTGACGGGATTCACATATGGGCAGGTCGGCCAGCCCGCTTGTTCCATGCGCGCAAAGATGTGCGGCAGCATGGTGTCTTGCAGGAAGGGGCCCAGTCCATTGCCCAGCTTATCTGTCTGTGTGTGGATCAGGGTCATCGTGTACGGGTAATCGGCGCCGTTCGACGTATGCGTGTCGACCATGACGTCCGGGTCCCAGCTGGCCAGCAAGCGGTTGAACACTTGCGCGTTCAGGCTGTCGCACTTGATGAAATCGCGGTTCAGGTCCAAGTGGCGGCTGTTGCCGCGGAAACCGAATTGCTCCGGCCCATCCTGGTTCACGCGCGAGGTATTGGCGCGGTTCAGGCTGCCGTCAACGTTGTAGATCGGAATGAAAAGCAGCACGGTGCTGCCCAGCGCCGCCAGACGCTCGGGCTGCGTGCAGAGGTCGCGCACGATGGCCATGCAGGCATCGATGCCTTCCGGTTCGCCCGGGTGGATGCCGTTGTTGTTGAAGAACACAGTGCGGCCTGCGCGCTTGATCTGTTCGCGGTCAAACACGCCGTCCGTGCTGACGACGCCAGCGTGGATGGGCACGCCCGAGTCGGACAGGCCGATCTGTTCGAAATGCAGCACCTGCGGGTAGCGTGCGGCGAGATCCTTGTAGAAAGTGATGCATTCCAGCCAGGTCGTGGTCTGGTTCTGGTTACCGAGTTCGTAGGTCGTGCGCAAGTCTGGTGGCATAGCGGTCTGAGTCTGGGAGGGGGAAGGCGCGCTGGGTAAGTACGCCCGCTAGGGGCCAATTGTAGCACCGGCGCTTCTGCCTTGAGGCGCCGCAGGGCTTGTTGCAGTACTTGTGTTATGAATACGTTTCGCGCGCGAGGGGAGGCGGCATGGGCAAGGCAGTGATGGCAGCGATGGCGGCGCTGATGTGGTGGGCTTGCCTGGCGGCACAGGCGGCGCCGTTGCGCTTGCCGGTGAGCAAGGAACCCGTGACGCAGGGCGGCTCCGTCACGGCCAACGCGCAGGGCGCGCTGATACGTTACCGGGGCTGGCTGCTGGCCGTCGATGGCGCAGTGCCGGAAGAACGGCCTGACGTCTTGCTGACGTCGGCCGATGCGCGCCAGGCGCCGCAACTGCAGATCGGCCCCACGCGGCGTGCCTTGCCCCCGTGGTCAGTCTTCGAGCTCGTCAAGGGAAGCACGCGCTTGCGCATCACGGCGCTGCCGGGGCCTGAGGCTCCCGCGCTGCTGCTGGACTTTGGCGATAGCGACTACCGTATCGTGATTCCCGCCGCCCGCATCGAGCGGCCAGCCTATCAGCTGCTGGCGCAGCGCTTTCCCGGCGCCGACCTGGCCTTGCTGCTGCAGGATGGCCGGCGCGTGATGCTGCCGCTGGGACGCAGTCGGGCGCAGGTGTTTGGCGCGGAGCAAGCCGTGCCATACCGTTTTACCAAAGTAAAACGTTAGGCGAAAAAAAGCCACTCCCGCAGGAGTGGCTCAGCTTAAAGCGCCCGTTGCCGGGTCATTGCTTCTTGTTATTCAGCGCCCATTTCTTTCAGCAGCTTGTCTGCGTGGTCGATGTGTTTCATGTTCCACAGCATGTAGCGCAGGTCGACCTGGATCGAACGGGTGTTGGCCTTGTTGTAATCCCAATCGGAAATGATCGAGTCCAGCGTGCCGTCGAAGGCCAGGCCGATGAATTCGCCTTTGGCGTTCAGGGCAGCCGAACCGGAGTTGCCGCCGGTGATGTCCAAAGTGGCCAGGTAGTCGACCGGCACGGTTTTCAGCTTCGGATCGACGAATTTACCGAAGTCCTTGGCTTTGATCGCGGCCAGCTGATTTGCTGGTGCATTGAACTCGCCCTGGCCCGTGGCTTTGGCAACGACGCCATTGACGGTAGTGAACGCGGTCCAGGTGGTGCCGTCGGCGCCGTGGTCACGGCCGGCCACTTTGCCGAACGTCACGCGCAGGGTGCTGTTGGCGTCAGGATACACGGCTTGCCCCTTGCTCTTCATGAAGGCGATCTTGGCTTTCATGTAGTTGGCGTAGGCTTGCTGGATCTTGCCTGCCAGTTCTTCGTCTTCCGCTTCGTTTTTCAGCGAATCAGGGTACATGGCAACGGCTGCCTGGATGAAGCTGTCCTTGCTAGCCTGGAATTCAGCTGGCGTGCGTTTCAGCCATGCTGCGCGCTCTTCCTTGTCGCCCAGCTTACTGCCCGCATACAGCTTGTCCAGGGCGGCGGACAAGTCGGCTGGCGACATGCCATCCTTGATGCCGATGGCGGCGTCGAAGCTGGCGCGGCGTTGTGCTGCCGGTTGCGCGGCGTACTTGGTCAGGCTGTTCAGTACCAGCGCTTTGTCGACTTTTTCATCGTAGGTGCGCTCGACCGCGGTGATGCCCGCTTCCATGCGTGGCAAATCGCGCGTCTGGTAGCCGGACTTGCGTTCCGTATCGGCCTTGGTGCTTTCGTTGGACAGGCGGTACAGGCTGCGTGCCGTGTTCAGCAGACGTGGCTGTGCGTAGCTCAGGAAGAAGTCGCGTTTGGTGTCGGCATCGCGTTCGGCGATCAGCTTTTCCACTTGCTCGATATCGCCGGCAAATTCCGCCTTGCGTGCAGGATTGGCGTTGACCCAGGTTTTCAGGGCTTCGTGTTGCGTCGTCTTGCGTGCCAGGAAGTCGCTGCCGGCGTAGGAATCGAGCATGCCTTGGCGGTTCTTGTAGTAATTGTTCACGCCGGCAACTTGACCCGCGTATTTCAGGGCAACATCCTTGTTGTCCTTGGTTTCACGCGCGATGATGGCCAGGGTTTCGCCCGACGCTTTCACGAAGGCCGGGTAGTTCCAGTCAAACGTGAACGCCACTTCCGAGGGCAAACGGTGACGGTTGGTGCGGCCAGGGTAGCCCAGCGCCATCACGAAATCGCCTTCTTTCAAGCCATCCTTGGCCAGTTTCAGCACGTGTTTTGGCTGGTAAGGTACGTTGTCCTTGCTGAAGTCGGCAGCTTTGCCGTCGCGGCTGACGTAGGCGCGGTAGAAACCGTAGTCGCCTGTGTGGCGTGGCCACATCCAGTTGTCGGTGTCGCCGCCGAATTTACCTACGCCCGCTGGTGGCGCGTGTACCAGGCGCACGTCGCGGATTTCCAATTGCTTGATCAGGTAGAACTCCAGGCCGCCGTAGTAGCTCGACACGGTGCAGCGGAAGCCGGCTTCTTTTTCGCATTCGGCGACCAGTTTCTTCTGGTTTTTCTCGATCGCGTCGATGCGTGCCTTGCCTTGCAGCTTGGCTACGTCGGCGGTGATGATCTTGTCGCTGACATTGGTTACGGCCGAGGTGACGAAGATGCGGCTGCCTGGGGCGGCCGGCAATTCTTCAGCGAAAGTCTTGGCCAGGAAACCGTTGGCCAGCAAATCGCGCTCCTTGGTCGAATTGACCGCCACGCTGTTGTAGACGCAATGGTGGTTGGTGGCAACCAGGCCTTGCGGCGAGACGAACGAGGCCGAGCAACCGCCCAGGCTGACGATGGCGCCCATCGGGAACTCGGTCAGTTTGGTCAGGGTGGTCGGATCGAGTTTCAGTCCGGCTGCTTTCAGTTCCTTGGCTACTTGTGGCAGCTGTTGGGGCATCCACATGCCTTCGTCGGCGTGTGCGAAGTTGCTCAGGATGGCGAGCGCGATGAGAGATTTTTTCATTCGAGTTCTGTTCTTTTAGATGTAGGGAAGTCGGAATCAGCGGAGTACCCGCTGATTTGTGCAGCGGGCGACCTAGAGTATCCGTATCGAACTCGTACTAGTCAATCACATTTTCCGGACGGCATGTTCTTGCATGGTTGCTTAAATGGCATGGTTCTTCGTGGTGTAGGGGCAGGAACCGGCCGCCAGCCCGCATTTTCCCGTGCGGCTGCCGTGGTATTGTCCATACATGTCTTGGCGGCAATAAAAATGGCCGGGCGCTTGCGCGGCCCGGCCATTTGCTGATGCGCTACTATTTATCTGCTTAGCGTATTTTGCCGCGGCGCAAAAGATTCACGATGCCCAGCAGGATCACGGCGCCCAGGAACGAGACCAGCAAAGCAGACAGGCTGAAATTGTCGCTATTGATGGTGCCCGTGCCGAACAGGGGCGCCAGCAGCCAGCCGCCCAGGAAGGCGCCCACGATGCCGACGACGATATTGAGGAAGATGCCCTGTTGCGCATCCGTTTTCATGATCATGCTGGCGAGCCAGCCGATGACGCCGCCAATAACGATCCAGATAATGAAATTCATGTAGTCCTCCGCGCGATGGGTGAGTGGGGTTTCATGTCAGAACAACATCATGCCAATGGATAGTGATACAGCACGATAGAAAAGTCCAGCGGATTTGCGCTGTGCATGCAAAAGCCCGCCTGGCTGCGGGCAGCGAGGCGGGCTTGTCATGTGGCAAGGTCTTGTTTAGTCAGCCTTGATCGCTTCGACCTGGATGGCCAGCTTGACTTCCGGCGAGAACGCCGGCATGCCGTAGTTCAGGCCAAAGTCGCTGCGCTTGAATTCCGCGCTGGCATCGGCGCCGCACACTTCGCGCTTGTAGCGCGGGTGCATGATGCACTTGAATTTGCTCACATTCAATTTGACGGGCTTGGTCACGCCCAGCAGGGTCAGTTCGCCATCGACTTCCACCAGTTGATCACCGTTGAACTTGAACGACTTGCTCTTGTAGGTGATTGCCGGGAATTTTTCCACGTTGAACATGTCCGCTTTTTTCGCATGCGTGTTCATGGCGTCGAGGCCGAAATCGATCGAATCGGCATCGATGACCAAGTCCAGGCTGCCCGTCTTGGCGGCACGGTCCAGGGTCACGGTTCCCTTGGTCTTGTTGAACTTGCCGCGCCAGACGGACATGCCCATGTGATCGGCTTCAAAGCTGGGGAAGGTGTGCGTCGGGTCGAGGTTGTAGGTGTCGGTAGCGGCCATGGCCGAACCCGCGCCGGCGGCTGCCAGCACGGCGATCATCAAGTGCTTGAATTTCATTGAATTCCTAATTAAGTTAAACAACAGATTTTCGGGTGTTACTGAGCAGAAACATGGAATTTGATGGTGACCTCGTCCGCAACCATGCTCGTGTCTTTCCACTCGCCTTCGCCGATGTTATAAGTCAGGCGTTTGATTGGCAGGGCGCCGTCGAAGGCATATTTGCCGCCGTCGGCTTTCACCGTCAGGGGGAAGGTCACGTCGGTCGTCTTGCCTTTGATGCTCAGCTTGCCGCTCACCGTCAGCTTGCCCGCGCCGGCGGCCTTGATGCTGCTCGAGACAAAGGTGGCTTTCGGGAATTGGGCCGCGTTGAACCATTCTTTCTTGGCCACTTCCTTGTTGTACTCGGGGTCGCCGATATCGATACTGGCCGTGTCGATTTCCACCGACGCTTTCGAGGCGTCCGGCGTGGCCGGGTTGTAATCGATGGCGATATTGAATTTCTTGAACTTCGCTTCCACGGGCACGTTCATTTGCTTGAACACGGCTGACACGCTGGTCTTGGCGGGATCGACTTTCAGCAGGGTGGCGGCGGTGGCGGCCACGGACAGCCCCAGCAGGGAAGCGAGGACGATGCGTTGGGTGGTTTTCATCTTATTTTTCCTGGAGTTTCAGTGAGCAAGGGGAAGAACGTTAAGGCAGCATGCGCTTGAGCACGCCATCGCGGTCGATGAACTGGTGCTTCAGCGCTGCCAGCACATGGGCGGCCACGGCGGCGGCCATCGTCATGTTCAGAACATAATGAATCTCTTTTAAAAGTGGCTTAAGTTCCGGGTTCGGCGCCATGATGACCGGCAGCTGGAACAGGCCCAGATAGACCACCGGCACGCCGGCGGCCAGGGTGTACAGGTAGCCGGAGACGGGCACGGCGAAGATCAGGATGTACAGCAGCACATGCATGGCGTCGGCCGCCTTCTTTTGCCAGACAAGCATGCTGGCCGGGTGCGGCGGCGGCACGTTGGCCTTGCGCCACAGCAGACGGATGGCGGCGATGGCCAGCACGGTCACGCCCAGCCACTTGTGCCAGGAGAAATATTTGAGCTTGGTGGGCGTCAGGCCCGGAATGTCTGTCATGACCAGGCCCATGACAAAGGCGCTGATGATCAGCAGGGCCGTCAGCCAGTGCAGGAGGATGGCGGTGGTGGTGTAGCGTTGCATCGGCGGCTTTCTTGAAAATAGTACGCATTAGGACTAATTCGGCCTAATATACCAAAGAAAAGCAAATTGCGCTGCGTGCTGCAGATTCTACAAGAAAGATTGCCGGAAAAACCGCGGGGCGGGCAGCATTTGTGTGCTGGCCGCCCCGCGGGAGTGGATCTGCTTGATCCAGGTACAGATTGTGGCTTAGATTGCCTTGGCCAGTTGCGCCGCGATACCGATGTAGTTACCCGGCGTCATGGTCAAGAGCACGTCTTTGGCATCTTGCGGAATGGCCAGGCCATTGACGAAGGTTTGCAGCGCTTCTTTCGAGATGCCCTTGCCGCGCGTCAGCTCTTTCAGCTGCTCGTACGGATTTTCGATGCCATAGCGGCGCATCACGGTTTGTACAGGCTCGGCCAGCACTTCCCAGGTGGCGTCCAGGTCTTGCGCCAGGCGCGCGTGGTTTACTTCCAGCTTGTTCAGGCCGCGCAGGCAGCTGTCATAGGCCAGCAGGGTGTAGCCCAGGCCCACGCCGATATTGCGCAGTACGGTCGAATCGGTCAGGTCGCGCTGCATGCGCGAGACGGGCAGTTTTTCCGACAGATGTTTCAGGATGGCATTGGCCAGGCCCAGGTTGCCTTCCGAGTTTTCGAAGTCGATCGGGTTGACCTTGTGCGGCATGGTCGACGAGCCGATTTCTCCCGCTTTCAGTTTTTGCTTGAAGTAGCCCAGCGACACATACGTCCAGATGTCACGGTTCAAGTCCAGCAAGATCGTGTTGACGCGCGCGAAGGCGTCGAACAGTTCGGCCATGTAGTCATGCGGCTCGATCTGGATGGTGTACGGGTTGAATACCAGGCCCAGGCGCTGTTCAATCACGGCCTGCGAGAACGCCGGCCAGTCGAAGCCCGGATAGGCCGACAGGTGGGCGTTATAGTTGCCGACGGCGCCATTCATCTTGCCGAGGATTTCCACTTGTTCGATGCGCTTGACGGCGCGCTGCAAACGGGCCACGACGTTGGCCATTTCCTTGCCCAGGGTGGTCGGGCTGGCCGTCTGGCCGTGCGTGCGCGACAGCATTGGCACGTCGGCATTGTCGTGCGCGATCTGCGTCAGCTTGGCTACCAGGCCGTTCAAGGCTGGCAGCATCACGCCATCGCGCGCGGCTTTCAGCATCATGCCGTGCGAGGTGTTGTTGATGTCTTCCGAGGTACAGGCGAAATGGATGAATTCCGACGCCGCCACCAGTTCCGGCACGTCCGCCACTTGTTCCTTCAGCCAGTACTCGACAGCCTTGACGTCATGGTTGGTGACCGCTTCGATGGCCTTGATGCGGGCCGCATCGGCTTCCGAGAAATCGGCCGCCATCTTGTCGAGCAGGGCGCTCGCCTCTGCCGAGAAAGGCTTGATTTCAGCGAAACCGGCTTGCGACAGCGCTTGCAGCCAAGAGATTTCCACTTTCACGCGGTGGTGCATGAAACCGGCTTCGGACAGGATCGGGCGCAGCAGATCGGTCTTGCTGGCGTAGCGGCCATCGAGCGGAGACAGGGCCGACAGCGTGGAATACGGAGGTGTAGAAGTCATGAGAGCGGACGCAAGTTAAAGAAACGGTTGGCGTGTGGCGCGCGGGGAGGGCAGGTCTATTGCAATACAGCAACACTGGCGGCGCCACAGTAAAGGGCGATTTTACCACCGCTGGCCGCTGGTCAGCCGTCCGTTGGCCGCCGGCACGCCGCATTTTGGCCGAATCCGGCCCCGATGCGGCGTGCCTGCCACACCCTGGAGACCGCTGGGCGCGTACTGCCAAACGCCGCTGCCGCCGATGCTATACTGCTTGCTGCTCCTTTACCTTAAAGTACCTATGAAACTGATCGGTTCCCTCGCCAGCCCGTATGTCCGCAAAGCCCGTATCGTGCTGGCGGAAAAAAAGCTCGACTATGTCTTCGAGCTGGAAAACGTGTGGGCGCCGGAAACCCGCATCGCCCAGGCCAATCCGCTGGGCAAGGTGCCCTGCCTGGTGATGGAGGATGGCAGCACGCTCATCGATTCGAAAGTCATCGTCGAATACCTCGACACGCTCACGCCCGTGTGCAAGCTGCTGCCGGCCGGCGGCAATGGCCGCGAGCGGGCTGATATCAAGAACTGGGAAGCGCTGGCCGACGGCATCCTCGATGCGGGCGTGCTGGTGCGCCTGGAGCGCACGCAGCGCCCGCCCGAGCAGCAAAGCTCGGTCTGGATTGCGCGCCAGCTCGACAAGATCACGCTGGGCCTGGCGGCGCTGGAGGCGCGCCTGGGCGAGAGCGCGTATTGCGCCGGCAAGAACTACACCTTGGCCGACGTGGCCGTGGGCTGCACCCTGGGCTGGCTCAGCTTCCGCTTCCCGGAAATCGACTGGCGCGCGGACCATCCCGCGCTGGCGCGCCTGTTCGACAAATTGTCCGAGCGGCCATCGTTCAAGGACACCGTGCCGCAGTGAGCGTACGATGACCGGGACAGATTCGAAGGCGCAGCAACGCCTGCAGATGGCCGATATCGCGCGCCTGGCCGGCGTGTCCACGTCCACCGTGTCGCGCGCGCTGAGCGGCAGTTCGCTGGTCAACGAAGAGACGCGCGCGCGCGTCATCGCGCTGGCCCGTTCGCTCAAGTATTCCATCAATATCGGCGCGCAAAACCTGCGCCTGAAACAGAACCGCACGGTCGGCGTGGTGGTGCCGTATGACGCGGCCACGCGCCAGCACCTGTCCGATCCTTTTTTCCTGAGCATGCTGGGCAGCCTGGCCGATGCGCTGACGGAGCAGGGCTTCGACATGCTCATTTCGCGCGTGGATGCCGAAACGCTCGATGCGGCCGCCCAGTCCTTCGACAGCGGCCGCGTGATCGGCATCATCCTGATCGGCCAGTGGCGCCACCATGAACAACTGAACCAGCTGGCCGCGCGCCAGGTGCCCATCGTCGTGTGGGGCGCGCAATTGCCGCAGCAGCTGTATTGCACCGTCGGCGGCGATAACATCGCCGGCGGCAGGCTGGCGACGGAACACTTGCTGGCGGCGGGACGCCGGCGCATCGCTTTTTTTGGCGACGCCAAGCTGCCCGAAGTGGCGCAGCGCCACCAAGGTTATGCGCAGGCGCTGGCCGCGCGGGGACTGGCGCCCGACCCGCAACTGTACGTGGCCGGCTCCTTCCTGCCGCAGGGTGGCGCGACGGACGTGCAGGAACTGCTGGACCGCCACCTGCCGTTCGACGCCATCTTTGCCTGCAGTGACTTGCTGGCCATGAGTGCCATCAGCGCCCTGCGCGCGCGCGGCGTGGCCGTGCCGGAACAGGTGGCCGTGGTCGGCTACGACGATATCGAACTGGCCGCGTATTTCCATCCGCCGCTGACCACCGTGCGCCAGCCGATCCGCGCCGCCGGGCGCGCGCTGGTGGCCTCGCTGCTGGCGCTGGTCGACGGCGCGCCGGCGCCATCCCAGCAATTGCCAACTGAGCTGATCGTGCGCGCCTCGGGCCGCTGAGGTGCGTATGCCCATCGATTGCAACCGATTGCAATAATTTAAAATTTATCCTTATATTTTCATGCTGTTGTGCAGCATGAAAAGCGCTGTGTGCTCAGCGTATAAGCGCTGTTTACCTCTGTAATTCCCATATTATTCTCTTAAAAACAACATAATTCCCATGTTGCAGTGCTCTATTGCAATCGATTGCAATAAATTCTTATTCGTTGAATAATGACGTACCGGCACAGCCAGCGCGCCACGGCATGCAGCGGCCAGGACTCATAACAAGCGGATACCTCGACGTATCGGCGTACAACACTGGAGACAAGATGAAGACACGTACTGCTCAACGCGGCTGCATGGCCGCAGCCGTTGCCCTGGCCATGCTGCAATGGGGCGCCGTCCAGGCGCAATCGGCCGGCGACACCGCCAGCGCCACCCCCGCCGATGGCCTGAACCTGGAACGTATTGTCGTTACGGGCACCACCGGCGGCACGTCGAAAATGAAATCGAGCAATTCCGTCAGCAGCATGGAACTCGACACCATCCTGCACAACGCGCCCACCAGCGCCGCCGAAGTCCTGCGCTCGGTGCCGGGCTTGCGGGCCGAGTCCTCGGGCGGCGAAGGCAATGCCAACATCACCGTGCGCGGCCTGCCCATTTCCGCAGGCGGCGCGCGCTATGTGCAGATCCAGGAAGACGGCTTGCCGGTGCTGCAGTTCGGCGACTTCAACTTCACCACGCCCGACAGTTTCGTCAAGATCGATTCCACGCTCGACCATCTGGAAGTGGTGCGCGGCGGCTCGGCCTCCACCCTGGCCACCAATTCGCCGGGCGGCATCATCAATTTCATCAGCAAGAACGGCAAGGAGCAGGGCGGCAGCGTGGCCATCAGCCGCGGCCTTGGCTACGACCAGACGCGTGTGGACTTCGATTACGGCGCGCCGATTTCCGAGCGCACGCGCTTCTTCATCGGCGGCTCCTGGCGCACGGGTGAAGGCATCCGCCACAGTGGCGTCAACAGCGAAAAGGGCGGCCAGATTCGCGGCAATCTCACGCATGAATTCGACAGCGGCTTCGTGCGCCTGTCGTTCAAGCACCTCGACGACCAGTCGCCCACGGCCTTGCCGGTGCCGGTCAGCGTGCGCAATGGCCGCATCGCGGAAATCGCCGGCATCGACCCGCGCAAGGCCAGTTTCTATTCGCCGTACTGGGTGCCCGACATGGTGCTGAACAAGGATAACCAGCGCGTGACCACCCGCGTCAATGACGGCTTGCACGTCAAAAGCGATACCGTGGGTGTGGAAGCGTCGTTCAAGCTGGGGCAGGGCTGGAGCGTGAGCGAAAACTTCCGCTACGCTGACAATTCGGGCCGCTTCACGGGCGTGTTCCCGTCGAATAACGGCAGCGAGGGCAACTATGTGTTTGCCAGCGGCCCGAATCGGGGCAAGCCTTACACCGGCCGCGCGTTTTCCGCCGTGGTGTTCAATACCTCGATCGACGACGCCAGTAATACCCTGAGCGACACCAAGCTGGCCAAGACTTTTGTGCTCGACAGCGGCAAGCTGACCACCACGGCCGGCCTGTACTTGTCGCAGCAAAAGCTGGGCCTGACCTGGAACTTCAATGAATACCTGATGCAGGCCACGGGCGACCAGCCGGCGCTGCTGCAGACGGTCAGCGGCACGCCGGGCTACATCGGTCCGGCCTTCGGCGCCTGCTGCTCGCGTGCCGTCGACATGGAGTACCGTACGACGTCACCGTACCTGAACCTGGCCTGGGAAAGCGGCGCGCTGAATCTCGACGGCGGCTTGCGGCGCGACCGCCAGCATGCCAGCGGCACGGCCAATCAAGCCACCGGCGCGCAAGCCTACCTGCCGTCGACGGTGCAGCAGGTCGACTACACCTTGGGCCACACCTCGTACTCGCTGGGCGCGAACTACAAGCTGCAAGCCAACCTGGCCGTGTTTGCCCGCGTCAGCGAAGGCGTGGCTTTGAATGCCGACCGCATCCTGTTCGGCACGCCGCTCGATGGCAGCGTGCCGGTGGCCATCAACACCGTGCGCCAGCTCGAAGGCGGCGTGAAATGGCGGCAGGGACCGCTGAGCACCTTTGTCACCGTGTTCCAGGCCAAGACCAAGGAAAGCAATTACGAAGCGACTACCCAGCTGCGCACGGCCAACAGTTATGAAGCCAAGGGCGTGGAGCTGGAAGCGGCCTACAGCGCCGGTGACTTCCGCATGAATGGCGGCCTGACGTTCACGGATGCCGAGATCACGGGCACGGCGGCGGCCGACGTGGCGCTGATCGGCAATACGCCGCGGCGCCAGGCGCGTGTCGTCTATCAGCTCGCGCCCACCTATGAGTGGGGGCCTGCCACTTTTGGCGCCAGCCTGATCGGCACGGGCAAGTCGTGGGGCGACGATGCGCACACGATCACCTTGCCCGCCTATCAGGTGCTCAATGCCTTCGTCAATTACCAGCTCACGCCGCAAATGCAGGTGGCGCTGACGGCGAACAATCTGCTCAACAAGATCGGCTATACGGAAGTCGAGGGCGATGGCCATGCGGCCCGCTCGATCACGGGGCGCGCCGTCAAGGTCAGCCTGAAATACGCATTTTAAGCAAAGATAGGATTCATGATGTCGATACGCAGCCCCCTGGCGCGCCTGCTGGCGCCGCTCCCCACGCACTTGCGCGACGATGCGGCGCGCCGTTATGCGCGCCAGGAGGCGGTCTTGCTTGACCGCCTGGGCAGCCTGTATGGCCAGCGGCCGGACTTCCTGCCCTGGCTGGGTGACCTGATGGAAAGCGTGGGGCGGATGTACGCGGCGCGCGCGCCGGCGCTGCTGCGGCAAGATGCGCAGCGCGAAGCGCAGCCGGACTGGTTTGCCAGCCAGTCCATGCTGGGCTACAGCGCCTACGTGCAGCGCTTCGGCGGCAGCCTGCAAGGCGTGGCCGCGCGCATTGCCCACTTGCGCGAACTGGGCGTGACGTATCTGCATTTGCTGCCGTTTTTGCGTCCGCGCGCCGGTGAAAGCGATGGCGGCTTTGCCGTCGCCAGCTTCGAGGAAGTCGACCCCGCGCTGGGCAGCAATGCCGACTTGCTGGCGTTGACGGCGCAGTTGCGCGCGGCCGGCATCAGCCTGTGCTCGGACCTGATCCTCAATCACGTGGCCGACGACCATGCGTGGGCGCTGGGCGCCAAGGCGGGCGATCCGCTGCTGCGCGATTTTTTCCATACCTATCCCGACCGCGTGCAGCCTGACCGCTACGAGCAGACCGTGGGCCAGGTCTTCCCGCAGGCGGCGCCCGGTAATTTTACCTTCGTGCCAGAAATCCAGCGCTGGGTCTGGACCACGTTTTATCCGTATCAGTGGGATTTGAACTACGCCAATCCGGCCGTCTTCGCGGCCATGGCCGGCGCCATGCTGGGCCTGGCCAACAAGGGCATCGAGGTGTTCCGCCTCGATTCGACGGCCTTCCTGTGGAAGCGTGTAGGCACGGACTGCATGAACCAGCCCGAAGCCCACAGCCTGCTGCAAGCCTTGCGCGCTATCGCCGCCCTCGTCGCGCCTGGCGTATTGCTCAAGGCCGAAGCCATCGTGCCCACGCCCAAGCTGCCCGCCTATTTTGGCAGCGATGCCGCGCCCGAATGCCATATCGCCTATCACAGCAGCCTGATGGCCGCCGGCTGGGGCGCGCTGGCGGAGGAAAGCACGGATTTGCTGCAGCAGGTGATCGCCGCCACGCCACCGCTGCCGCCGGCCGCAAGCTGGCTCAGTTATGTGCGCTGCCACGACGACATCGGCTGGAACGTGCTGCTCAATGAAGCGGGCGCGGACGGGCCGGCGCGCCTGGCGCGCATCGCGCAGTTCTTTGCCGGCACGCCCGGCAGCGGCAGCTATGCGCGCGGGGCGGCCTTCCAGAGCAGCAGCGCCGACAAGGCGCATGGCAGCAACGGCATGGCCGCCTCGCTGGCCGGCCTGCAAAGCGCCGTCACGGTGCAGGAGCAGGAATATGCCTTGCGCCGCCTGCTGCTGCTGCATGGTCTGGCATTGAGCTTTGGCGCCTTGCCGGTGTTGTACATGGGCGATGAACTGGGCATGACCAACGATGACAGCTACATGCAGCGCGCCGACCGGGCGATGGACAGCCGCTGGCTGCAGCGCCCCGCGTTTGACGACAGCCTGCTGGCATGGCGCCACGATGGCGTGAGCGCCAGTGGCCGGCTGTACCTGGCGCTGCGCCAGTTGATCGACGCGCGCGGGCGCTTGCCGGCATTGGCCGCCGCTGCGCCGCGCAGCGTGCTGCCCGCCGACACGCCGGCCGTGCTGGCGCTGCTGCGCGGCGACGCGTTTCTCAACCTGAGTAATTTCAGCGGCGCCAGCCAGCGCTACACTTTGCCCGCAGGCGAATGGCGCAATAGCCTCGATGGCAGTGTGCTGGCCGGCACGGTAGGCCTGCAGCCATGGCATATGCTGTGGCTGGAGCAAGAGCAGAAACGGGAGCCAGCATGAGCGACGCCAGCGCACACCGGCCGCATCTGTCGTTTTGGCAGATCGTCAACATGAATGTCGGATTTTTCGGCATCCAGTTCAGCTTTGGGCTGCAGCAAAGCAGCATGAGTCCGATCTACAAATACCTGGGCGCCGACGAAGCGAGCCTGCCGTACCTGTGGCTGGCCGGCCCCATGACGGGGCTGCTCGTGCAACCCTTGATCGGTGCCATGAGCGACCGCACGGTGACGCGCTGGGGCCGCCGCACGCCGTACTTCCTGATCGGTGCCATCCTGTGCAGCCTGGGCTTGCTGGCCATGCCCTTCAGTCCCACCCTGTGGATGGCCGCCAGCCTGTTGTGGATACTCGACGCGGCCAACAATGTGACGATGGAGCCGTACCGCGCCTTCGTCAGCGACAAGCTCGACAAGAAGCAGCATTCGCTGGGTTTTCTCACGCAAAGCGCCTTTACGGGGTTGGGGCAAACGCTCGCCTATCTGACGCCATCGCTGCTGGTCATGCTGGGCATGAACAAGGATGCCGTCAATGGCAGCCATATTCCGCATATTGTCATCGCCGCCTTCCTGATCGGCGCCGTGTTTTCCCTCGCCTCGGTGCTGTGGACCCTGAAGACGACGCCGGAAAACCCGCTCACGGCGAGCGAGCTGGCAGCCATCCGCAGTCGCCCGCCGGGCTGGCGCCACACGCTGGCCGATATCGGCGCGGCCCTGCGCTACATGCCGCCGACGATGAAGCAGCTGGCCCTCGTCAACCTGTTCCAGTGGTACGCCATGTTCTGCTACTGGCAGTACATTGCGCTGTCGCTGGCGGCGACCCTGTTTCACACGACGGACCCGGCTTCGCAAGGCTTCCGCGACGCGGGCCTGCTGAACGGCCAGGTGGGCGCCTTCTATAATTTCGTCGCCTTTGTCGCCGCCTTTGCGCTGGTGCCGTTCACGCGCCGTTTCGGTCCCAAGCGCATGCACAGCCTGTGCCTGTGCGCGGCCGGCGTGGGCATGTTGAGCATCCCGCTGATCCACAGCCCGGCGCTGCTGTTGCTGCCCATGCTGGGCGTGGGCCTGGCCTGGGCCAGCATCATGGGCAACCCCTACATCATGCTGGCCGGCTGCATTCCACCCGAGCGCACGGGCGTCTACATGGGCATCTTCAATATGTTCATCGTCATCCCGATGATCATCCAGATCTTCACCTTGCCCTTGTATTACCGCAGCTGGCTGGGTGGCAATCCGGAAAACGTCATCCGGCTGGCCGGTGCCCTGTTGCTGTGCGCGGCGGTGGCGGTGCTGTTCGTCAAGCTGCGCCCGCCGCAGACCACGAAGACTTGAGGACGCACGTAAAAAAACCGGCTCTGCCGGTTTTTCTTGTTCCACCAATGATGTTACGACACCTGACAAAACCGTAGCGAGCGGAAGGAAGAGGTGGCCGAGAAGCGCAACCGTACGCTAGTACGGTGAGCATCGCAGGCCGCCTATGCCGACGCGCAGCAGGTTTTGGCAGGTGTCCTCATTACTCTTCAATCGCCATCTGGCTTTGCAGGTAGTTCTGGATGCCGACTTTGGCGATCAGGT
The DNA here is from genome assembly GCF_051380935.1 of Janthinobacterium algoris. Classification (NCBI taxonomy): domain Bacteria; kingdom Pseudomonadati; phylum Pseudomonadota; class Betaproteobacteria; order Burkholderiales; family Oxalobacteraceae; genus Janthinobacterium; species Janthinobacterium algoris. The sequence continues at coordinate 84,518 of NZ_JBNYXZ010000023.1, forward strand.
CGATCTGCGTTTCGAGCCAGTCGATATGCTCTTCCGTGTCTTCCAGGATCATCAGGAACAGGTCGCGCGAGACGTAGTCGCCCGCTTTCTCGCTGATGGCGATGCCTTCCTTGACGGTGGCGTGCGCGGCGCGTTCCAGCTTCAAGTCGCATTCCAGCATTTCCGGCGTGTTCTCGCCGATCAGCAGCTTGTGCAGCGCTTGCAGGTTAGGCAGGCCGTCGAGCATCAGGATGCGGTCGATCAGCTTGTCGGCGTGTTTCATTTCGCCGATCGATTCTTCGTATTCCTTCTTGCCCAGCTTTTCCAGGCCCCAGTGCTTGTACATGCGCGCATGCAGGAAGTACTGGTTGATGGCCGACAGTTCGTTGGTGAGCTGTGCGTTGAGCATGCGGATGACTTCTTTATCGCCCTTCATGGGATGTCCTTTGTTCTGTGTCGCGTTCGATGATGAAACCGGAGGCTGCTGGCGTTCACTGCCGGGTGGCGCAGGCTGCCTGGTGGCGCGCAGGTTGCCGGTTTCGCTATGCCCGCATGATAGCGCAAAATATGGGCGTTTTTTGATGATAAACGGTGTTTTTCCGTCTTTTTAACGTAAATATCGTGCGAATAAAACCCATTCTCAAATGGATTGCCGCATTTTTCCGTTTTTTATTTGTTAAGGAAAATGAAGGCCATTCTCATTCGCGTTCATGCTGTCTGTCGTGCATGTTCAGCGGGCCTGGGCTATCGTGTGGAAACGGCGCAAAATGTTTGCGTCATTCTTGCCTTTACGTATTCTTGGCCGCTGGCGGCGATGCGATAATCAGCGGGGAACTCATTACAAAGGATAGCAAGATGATGCTGCATATACCCGGCGTGCTGACGCCGGAACAGGTGACGCAGTTTCGCCAGCGCCTGGCGCAGACGGACTGGGTCGATGGGCGCGCCAGCGTCGGCGCGCAAGGGGCGCAGGTCAAGCGCAACCGCCAGCTGGCCGAGGGTTCGCCGCTGGCGCTGGAACTGGGCGAGATCGTCAGCCGCGCGCTGATGGCCAATCCGCTGTTCTTTGCCGCCGTGCTGCCGCTGCGTATTCTGCCGCCATTCTTTAACAGTTATGCGGGCGGCGAGCATTATGGCTTGCATATCGACGGCGCCATTCGCACGCCGAAAAACGGCATGCAGTCGATGCGCGCCGACGTCTCCTCGACCGTGTTCCTGAGCGAGCCGGATGAGTACGAAGGCGGCGAGCTGGTGGTGGTCGATTCCTACGGCACGCATGAAGTGAAACTGCCGGCCGGCGACGTGATCGTGTATCCGTCGAGCAGCGTGCACCAGGTGCTGCCCGTCACCAGCGGCGAGCGTATCTGCTCCTTCCTGTGGACGCAAAGCATGGTGCGCGAGGACTGGAAGCGCAGCATGCTGTTCGAGCTCGATCAAAACATCCAGAGCGTGCGCGGCGAGCACGGCGATTCGCCCGCGACGGTGGGTTTGACGGGGCATTATCACAACCTGCTCAGGATGTGGGCGGAGATGTAAAAAGGGGGCGGACCCGCAGGGTCTGACCCAAAAAAAAGTCTGCCTGGCCCGGGGATGTAGGCTGGCAGACTGAAACAAGCAGTTGCTTGACTGGTACAGAAAACAGGGCGCAAAAAAGCAAGCAGGGCATCGGTGCAGTGCTTGCGGGCTGGCAGCGGCGCCGTGGCCGCCGGAAGGCTAGCTCAGTTGGAAGGTCAGTGGTACTAAAACGTAGACGGGAACAGGCTTGCCGTTTTCGATCATCGGCTTGAACAGCGCGCGTTGCGCGGCCTGGCGGCCCGCCTCATCGAGGTTGTTGTAGCCGGTCGATTTCTGGATCAGGATTTGCTCCGGCAAGCCCTTTTCATTGATCAGGATGCGCAATACCACGGTGCCGCTTTCGCCCAGGCGGCGCGACAGATTCGGGTAGATCAGTTGCGGTGCCTTGATGTATTCGACGCTGCTGACGGTGCGCGGCGTCGACGGCGCCGGTGGCGTCGGCGACGGTGTCGATGGCGCTGTCGGCGCGGCAGCGGCAACCGGTGCCGCTTCGGCGCGCGTCGGCTGGGGCGGCGTGATCGTCGGTTCGCTCGGCGCCACGGCGATCAGCGGCAGCGGCGGGATCACGGCGCGCGGCACGGGTGCGCTCAGTTCCACTGTTTTTGGCACCGATGGTGCCGGTGGCTTGGGCGGCGCCGGCGGGGCGATAATGCTGATGGTAGTGATGGTCGGCATGGCCGCCGTGACGACGCGGCTCAAGAGGCCGCTCTGGATGGCGTAAAAGCCGGCGATATGCAGGACGACGATGGCCATCAGCGGCGCGAATTTGTTGCGCTTCTTGTCGAAGCTGGCAAATTGTTGCACGGCCTGCACCGTTACGGGCGGGGGCATCATCGTCATGGCGTTCATCGCTTTCTTTAGTTTGTCAGTACAGCTCGCATCAATACGGTTTCTTGCAGCACCACCGTGGCGCTCAGGTGCTCGTTCAGTACTTCCCGCGCGCAGGTATGGCATTTGCCGCAGCAGGTGGCCACGCCCAGGTCGCGGCGCAGCTCGGCCATGCTGGACAGGCCAAGATCGACGGCTTGACGGATTTCACGATCAGATATGTTGTTGCAGACACATACAATCATTGATGCACCTTCTGGCTGGAGGATGAACAGACACTAGTGCTAAGAAGCATTGTTGCTAGTGTTTTAATGAGAATCATTATCATTACGTTTCATTGTCTCGCAAAGTACAGGACAATGCAAGCGATTTTGCTCAAGTGTGCGGCGCTTGGCGGTCTGGCGCTGCGGGTTGATATGCGATTCGCGCGCATGACGCAGCGCTTGATGGGAGCGGCTCTCCGGGCTAAATAAAAACTATTCGCATTCATGTTTATAATGCTGGTATTGTCTCGGACGTCTCGGACGGTTGCCGTCTGGACAGATTGAATGGCCGCTTGTCGGTAATGCGCAACAGTGGCGTTTTACCTCACAAACCTGGAACCACTGCGAGGCGCCCCGCGCCATAGCCGGTATCAGGTGTTCTTAATTTGAACGGAATTTGCTCATGACTCTAGTTCCACCCTTGATGACGCTCGATGCGCTGGCAGTCGGCCAGAGCGGCACGGTGTTGCATATTACGCCCCACACGGCAGGACAGACGGAGGAAGGCATCGACCTGGCCCGCCGCTTGATGGAGCTGGGATTCGTTCCCGGCGAACGACTCCGCATGCTCAAGCGCGGCATGCCCGGCGGCGATCCGCTGGCCATCAAGGTCGGCAATGCCACGTTCGCACTGCGCCGCTTCGAAGCGGCGCTGATCACGATTCAACCGCTGCTTCAACCGGAATAACCATGGGTGCTGTCGAAACTATCGTCGATGCGGGCGTGCACAAGCCGCCGCATCAGCCACAAATAGCCCTGCTGGGCAATCCGAACTGCGGCAAGACCGCCCTGTTCAACCGTTTGACGGGCGCGCGCCAGAAAGTGGCGAACTACGCCGGCGTGACCATCGAGCGCAAGGAAGGCCATTTCACCTCGCCCGCCGGCAAACCCGTGCGCCTGCTCGATTTGCCGGGTGCCTACAGCCTGTCTGCCACCACGCCCGATGAAGCCATCACGCGCGACGTAGTGGGCGGATTGCGCCAGGGCGACCCGCGCCCGGACGCCATCATCTGCGTGGTCGATGCCACCAATCTGCGCCTGAACTTGCGCCTGGTACTGGAAGTCAAGCGCCTGGGCCTGCCCATGTTGCTGGCGCTGAACATGACGGATGTGGCGCGCAAGCGCGGCATGCTGATCGACACGGCCAAGCTGGCGCAAGAACTGGGCATGCCCGTGGTGGAAACCGTCGCGGTGCAGCACGATGGCGAAAAAGCTTTATTGGGCGCCATCGACGCCATGCTGCCGCTGCCGCCCGTGGAAGCGAAACCGCTGGCGGCCATCGATGCCGTTACCGTCGAAGAAACCCAGCGCGAAGTGCGCCGCATCCTGGCCGCCGTCAGCAATGACACGGGCGACACGGGTAACCTGACGGAAAGGATCGACGACGTGGTGCTGCACCCCGTGTTCGGCCCCCTCATCCTGGCCGTGCTGATGTTCCTGATCTTCCAGGCCGTGTTTGCCTGGGCCGCCACGCCGATGGAAATGATCACCGATGGCGTGGGCCACCTGGGCGCCCTGCTGACGGCGAACATGCCCGATGGCCACCTGAAGAGCTTGCTGGTGGAGGGCATCATCGGGGGCGTCGGCAGCGTACTGGTATTCCTGCCGCAGATCCTGATTTTGTTCTTCTTTATCCTGAGCCTGGAAGACTGCGGCTACCTGCCGCGCGCGGCCTTTTTGCTGGACCGCATGATGGGGGGCGTGGGCCTGTCCGGCCGCGCCTTCATTCCACTGCTGTCGAGCTTTGCCTGCGCCATTCCCGGCGTGATGGCGGCGCGCACCATCCAGAACCCGCGCGACCGCCTGGTCACCATCATGATCGCGCCGTTGATGACGTGCTCGGCGCGCCTGCCCGTGTATGCGCTGATCATCGCCGCCTTCATCCCGGAACGCCAGGTATGGGGCTATCTGAGCCTGCAAGGCCTGGTGCTGTTTGTCCTGTACTTCGCCGGCATCATCTCGGCCATGGCCGTGGCCTGGGTCATGAAGCGCGGCATGGGCGTGCGCGGCAACCAGCCGCTGATGCTGGAACTGCCGGCCTATCACTGGCCGCACCTGCGCAACCTGGCCGTCAGCCTGTGGGAGCGCGCGAAGATATTCCTGACGCGCGTCGGCACCATTATCCTGAGCCTGATGATCATCCTGTGGTTCCTCAGCACCTTCCCCGGCGCGCCGGACAACGCGATCCATCCGCCGATCTATTACAGCCTGGCCGGCATCCTGGGGCGCGGCCTGGAAGTGATTTTCGCGCCGATCGGTTTTAACTGGCAGATCTGCATCGCGCTGGTGCCGGGCATGGCGGCGCGCGAAGTGGCCGTCGGCGCGCTGGGTACCGTGTATGCGCTGTCGCAAACGGGCGACGCGCTGGCCTCGACCCTGGAACCGCTGATCGCCCATTCGTGGTCGATGGCCACCGCGCTTTCCTTGCTGGCCTGGTATGTGTTCGCGCCGCAGTGCCTGTCGACCCTCTCCGTGGTGAAACGCGAAACGGGCGGCTGGCGCTATCCGCTGCTGATGGCCGGCTATATGTTCGCGCTGGCGTACGCCGCTTCGTTCATCACGTATCGCGTCGCCCTGATGCTGGGCGCCTAGGAGCACACCATGTGGCAAACCATTATCGTCGCCCTGATCGTCGCAGCCGCGCTGCTGCATTTTTCGACCAAATACCTGCCGGCGGGCGTGCGCCGCGCCATCGTGCGTGGCCTGGTGCGCTGCGGCCTTGATGAGGCGAAGATGTCGGCCTTGTTCAAGGTGGCGCCGGGCTGCGGCAGTGGCTGCGGTTCCTGTGGCTCCTGCGACAGTCCGCCGCCGCCATCCGCCACGCCGCCGACCGACGGCAACAGCAAGCGGGTGATCCTGATGCAGGTGCAGCGCTAAGGTTGATGTACGTCTGGCCACGGGCGCGCCCGTGGGCTACACTGGGCTTTCCGCATGGCAAGGAGTGGCAATGGCGATACTGTTGATCTTCATGTTTTTGTTTGCTGTCGCCACCTGGCTGCTGGCCAGCCGGCGCGGCCGCCACGGCGGACTCTGGTTCGGCATCGGCCTGTTCCTCGGGCCGTTTGCCTTGCTGGCGGTGGCAGCTCTGCCGCCTGTGCCGGCATCCTGACCCTGTATTTTCAACACCCGCAGTTGCGGGTTTTTTTACGCCTGCGCGTGGCGCAGCCGGTACTGGCGCGGCGAGCAGGCCATGACGCGCTTGAAGGCGTGGCTGAAGGCGCTGTCGGAATCGTAGCCCAGCGCCTGCGCAATCGATGTCACGGTCGCGGCGCTGTCCTTCAGGCGACGCGTGGCCAGGCGCATGCGCCAGTGCAGCAGGTAGGCCAGCGGCGCCACCCCCACCCTGGTCTTGAAATGCAGGGCAAAGGAGGAGCGCGACTGCCCGGCGACGGCGGCCAGCTGCGGCAAGGTCCAGCGGCGTGCCGGCTGTGCATGCATGGCTTCGATGGCGGCGCGCAGCCGAGGATCGGCCAGCGCGAACAAGCAGCCAGCCGGGTGCGATGCCTGCGCTTCAAGATACTGACGCAGCATTTGCAGCAGCATCATCTGGCCCAGGTGGCGCGTCATCAGCGCCGCGCCGGGTGCCGTCGCCTGCAATTCCTGCGCCAGCCGCTGCAAGGTCCAGTGCAGCACGCTGGCCTGGTCCGTATCGCCGCGCACGTGCAGCGGCGGCGGCAGGCAGTCGAGCAGGATGGCCGCCTCGTCGCCAAAGGTAAAGCGCCCGCCGATCAGGAAGAAGTCGTGTTCCGTGGCGCCATGGCGGGCCACGCCCTGCTGCGCGTGCCGGTACACCTCCTGCGCCTGCGCCGCCGGCAGGCCAGGCGCGCTGGCCAGGGTGAACGCGCGCCCCGGCGCCAGCAGGAAGCAGTCGCCCGTCTGCAGCTGCACGGGAGCGTCGATGCCTGCGACCGTCAGCCAGCAAGCACCTTCGATCACGGCGTTGAACTTGATGCCGTCCGGTGGCGGAAAGTCGATGGCCCAGTCGCCACCCGCCTTCAGGCCGGCAAAATGGGAGTTGTGCGTGTTGAGCAGCGAGAGTACATCGGAGAGCAAATCCATGGCGGTGTTCAATTCTGGACGATGGCGATAGTATTACAGATTTTATGCCATTCACAGTCCGGTTCTTTGCGCGCAAAATCGTCAGCTCGCCAGCCATTCGGACTGGCGCCACTTGCAAAGGCAGACCCCATGGGCAGCATCGACAACAAACAAATTCCCCTGCACGCCGGCTTCGACGCCACTACCACCGCCACCGAAGCGCTGGCCGGGCACGACCTGTCCGGCGTGCAGGCCATCGTCACGGGTGGCGCGTCGGGCCTGGGGCTGGAAACGGTGCGCGTGCTGGCCGGCGCCGGCGCCTGTGTGCTGGTGCCGGCGCGCGATCCGCATCAGGCGCAAGCGGCCTTGCATGGCATGGCCGGCGTGGAGTGAGGTGTACTGTCAATAGCGGACACTCTTGTTTCAAGCCGCCTGTGGTTGTTTGCTGAATTTTTCAGCAAACAACGCGGGCGGAACATTGCCGAGGCGCGAGTGGCGCCGCTGG
>NZ_JBNYXZ010000024.1:0-91622 GCF_051380935.1 Janthinobacterium algoris
CTTGAGTCATGAGAAGGCTGCTGATTGAGGTTGTCCAACAGTGTACGCAAAACGTGTCTGGCTTTGAATAGCGGCCAGCTACGGTGGGGTACATAATCACACGACTCTAGACACCTAAATATCCGAACTTCAAGAACAGCCTCCTTCGCCACTATCCCCCCCCGGATGACGTTTTAAATAAATGTGCCCTATTTAATACTAAGCAAATTGGAACGCCTGAAAGATAATGAAATGTCTCTGTATTCATCCTGGCGAGAAAAATAAATCAGACGAACACGCTGAAAAAAACTTAATGCCATTTCTACTCGTCGGCATGCAGTTTTATTCACGAAAATACAAGATAAAGAAAGAGATCATGTCAGAAAATTTTGATGTTTTTCAGCAGACGTTTGCCCTGTCATTATTGTCGAATCTGGATTCTAACTGTCAAGACCCGCGTAGTCCCCATGGCATCGACTGAATAAGGCCTTGAAGGAATCAACATGCCACCAATACGTTTTGTCGTCTTTATTGCGGTTTCATTGGTCGTATTCATCGGCATCCTGCGCTGGACTTTACGCGCCAGGCCGGTTACGCAGAAAGCCAGCCTCACTGGCAGCATTGCTTTCGTCATCGTCGTTGTCGGCATGTGCTTTGCCAAATTCGGCGCGATCGCCGGGTTTCCATGGCCGCTCTACTATGGCGTCCCGGCTGTCGTGACACTTGAGCTTCCTTCGCTGGCGTTGCGCATGCAAGGCAGTGAGTTCGCCTGGTATGTGTTGTTAGCCTTTGCCTCATCGCCGGCAATCCATGCTGTCTTCTCATTCTTCGTAGGTCGGCACGAGTACCTGCCAGTTTGGCATATACCCTCACTCTTGGACATGGGCACTTAAGCCCCCGGTCGGGCGGATTTTATTCATTGTGCTGCCCGCCTACGCCACCTCACTCACCACATAGCGGTATTTGCCCGACGCCTCCGCCGCGATCTCGTCGACTTCCTCGATGGCGATGTCGACCTGCGCGCCCAGCCTGGCCTGAAAGCCGGTCACGATGGCGCTGCGGGTGACATCGTCCAGACGCGGCAGGCAGACCAGCTGCACGCGGGTGCGCAGCAGGCTTTCCTGGATGATCTTGAAGCTGCGCACCTGCGGCAATTCGCGCACGATGTAGACGAGCGCCAGGCCGTGCATGACGGTGCCATCGACGGCCGTGAGGAAATCCGTGCTGCGCCCTTCGATCTTATGCAGCAGGGGCAAACCGCGTCCGCAGGCGCACGCTTGCGTGCCCAGCGCGCCCACGTCGCCCGTGGCGTAGCGGATGAACGGATAGTCCCGCGTGGCCAAATGGGTAACGACGATCTCTCCTGTGGCACCAAAGGGCAGCGGCTGGCCTTGACCATCGACGATTTCCACAATGACGTCTTCGGCCGTGATGTGCATGCCGCCGTCCGGGCATTCGTGGGCGATGAAGCCCGCGTCGCGCCCGCCGTAGCCGTTGGCCACGGGGCAGCCGAAGGCGGCGGCGATCTGCGCGCGCTGCTCGTCGTACAGGCGTTCAGCCGTGACGAACGCCACTTTCACGCCCAGGCCGTCGAGCGGCAGGTCGCGCGCGCTGGCATGGCTGGCGATGCGGCACAGGGCCGACGGATAGCCGAACAGCATGCGCGGACGCCAGCGGCGCAACTGCATGACATAGCCATCGAGGCGCGCCGGCGACATGGCAAAGGCGGGCAGCAGGGTGCTGCGCAGCAGCGCATCGCGCAGGCGGCGCAGGCGGTCTTGCGCCTGCAGCTCGATGGGCGAACCCCATAGCACGGCTTCGCGGTCGCCGATGTCGACGCCCCACCAGCGCGTGGCGCGCCACTTGGCGGCGATGTCGTGGCTGATCCTGCGCCGGCCGAGGAAAAACTGCAGCGGCTCGCCGCTGGAGCCGCCCGTGGCGAAAGGGCGCAAGCCCACGGCGCGGGCGGACTTGAAACTGTCGCGCGCACTTGCAATATCGCGCTTGCGCAGCAGCGGCAGGCGGGACAAATCGGCCAGTTGCCGTACTTGTCCCGGGTCGAAACCGCTGCGAGCGAACAGCGCGCGGTAATGCGGTACGTGCTCGCCCGCGTGGCGCAGCAGCGCGCGCAGGCGCGCCAACTGCCACTGCTGCAACTGCGGCGCGCTCCACCACTGCGAGCGTTCCAGCCGGCGCAGCAGGCGCGCGCTGTGGTGGCCCTTGAACCATTCATGCAGGGGAAACAGCCAGCGGGCGACGCAGCGCGTGTAGGCGCCGGGGCGCGGCGCGGCGCGGATGCGCCGGTAATGCGCGGCCAGGCTGGGCGCAATGCCGGGCCAGCCGAAAGTGGCGGCGTGCGCCAGGCCCGCGTCTACCAGCGCTTGTGCGCGCGGCGGGTCGCGCAGCAGCGCCAGGATGGCCTGCGCCATGGAGGCCGGCTCGCCGGGCGGCACCAGCAGCGCCGTCACGCCGTCTTGCAGCAGGGTTGGGATGCCGCCCACGTTGGTGCTGACGACCGGCACGCCGCAGGCCAGCGCTTCGAGCACGGAAATGGGCATGTTGTCGGCCAGGCTGGGATTGAGGACGATGTCGCTGGCCTGGTACAGCGCCGGCATGGCGGCGTTGTCGACAGGGCCGGCGAAGCGCATGCCATCCATCACGCCGAGCGACCTGGCCAGGCGCGCCAGCGCCGCGCGCTGCGGTCCGCCGCCGGCCAGCACCAGGCGCGCCGTGGGAAATGCCTGGCGCACGAGGGCAAAGGCGCGCACGGCGCTGGCGTTGTCGTACAGGCTTTCCAGGTGGCGCGCCACGAGAATGCACGGACCATTGGCGGATCGCGCGCGCAGTATGGCAGGTGTGGACGGCCTAAAGCGCTGCAAGTCCACCACGTTCGGCACGATGTGGGCCGTATGGCCATATTGCTCGAAGATGCCGGCCAGGTAGGCCGAAGGCACGACGATGGCGCTGGCGCGGCGCAGGCTGAACGCCACCAGGCGCGGCGCGCGGGCGAAAAAAACGGCCGCTTCGCCGCCCCGGTAATTGAGCAGGGTCGGCTTGCCTTTCAGGCTGGCGATCCACAATGCCGGTGCCGCGTGCAGATGCCAGGACCAGCCGGAATTGGCCATGATGTGGAACAAGTCGACCGTATCGGCCGTGCGCCACAGGCGCCACAGGTACACGGGCAGGCGCAGCGCCCCGCGCAGGTAGCGGATGCGCGCCAGCCAGGGCGGCGACACGGGGCCGTTGACGGCCAGCAGCTGCACTTGCGCGCCATCGTCGCGCAGCTTGCGCGCCAGTTGCTGCGTCTGATTGGCCATGCCGCCGGCCGGCGGCGGCAGCGGGCCGACCAGCGCGATGCGCAGGCCCGAGAAGATCATGGCGCTGCTCCCGCCGCCCTGCGTGCCGCCGCCACGCGCGCATACACGGGCGCGTAGCGGCCCACGCTGGCGCTCCAGCTGCGCTCCGTCTCGACAAACGCGCGCGCCTGGCGCCGCAGCGCCGGCCAGCTGGCGGGCGCCAGCAGCAGGGCCAGTATCGTTTGCGCCAGCGCATCGGCGTCGCCGGCGCGAAACAGCATGCCCGTCTTGCCATGGTCGACCAGTTCGCGGTGTCCGCCCACGTCGGACGCCACCACGAGGCGACCCTGCGCCATCGCTTCGAGCGGTTTCAAGGGCGTCACCAGTTCCGTCAGGCGCATGGGCAGGCGCGGATACACGCAGATGTCGACCAGCTGATAATAGGCTGCCACCTGCGCATGCGGCACTCTGCCCGTGAAGACTACGGCGGACTCGATACCCAATTGCGCCGCCAGCGCGCGCAGCGCCGTTTCCTGCGGGCCGCCGCCGGCCAGCAGCAGCCGCAGCGCCGGCTGCGTCGCCAGCAGGCGCGGCATGGCGCGCAGCAGCAGGGCCAGTCCCTCGTAGGCATAGAAGGAGCCGATGAAGCCGATGACAGGACGGCCATCCAGACCCATGCTGTGCGCCAGCGCGGGATCGGGAACGGCATCGAAGGCCCCGGCGTCGACGGCGTTCGGGATCACCGTGATTTTATGCGCGGGCACGCCGCGCGCGCACAGCTCGCGCCGCAAGCCGTCGCAGATGGTAGTGACGGCGTCGGCGCGGCGCAGCGCATAGCTTTCCAGCGCACGCGTGAGCCGGTAGCGCAAGCCGCCGGGGCGGCTGCTGCCATGGTCGGCGGCCGCGTCTTCCCAGAAGGCGCGCACTTCATACACGACGGGAATGCCCAGCGCGCGCCCTGCGTTGAGGGCGGCGATGGCGTTCAGGGCCGGCGAATGCGCATGCAGGATGTCCGGTTCGAGCCGCTGCGCCAGCCGGCGCAGGCGCACGGCCAGGCCGATGATGACGGCCACCTGCCGCAGCACGGGCAGGCGCGCCCACCAGCGTGCATTGGGCGCCGTGCGGTAGAAATGCCAGCCGTCGACCAGCTGCTGCGCGCCATCGGCCGGCCCCTGCTTGGCACTGGTGAGCTGCATGGTGTGCCAGCCCAGCGCGCGCTGTTGCCGCAGGATGGCCAGGGTGCGAAAGGTGTAGCCGCTGTGCAGGGGCAGCGAATGGTCGAGGATGTGCAGGATGCGCATGGCCTTACTCCACTGCCATGGCCGGCACTTGCGCCGGCGCCTTGCGGCCATCGACGGGCAGCACCTGGCGCAGGAAGGCCTCGAACATCAGCAGCGACCACAGCGGCGCGCTGTAGTCGCGTCGTCCGCTCGCATGTTGATCGAGCAGCAGGCGCACGTAGTTCATGTCGAACAGGCCGCACTGCGCCAGGGTAGGACCCAGCAGACGCTGTTGCAGCCGCTGGCGCAGCGGGCCGCGCAGCCAGTCGGCCAGCGGCACCGAAAAGCCCATCTTCTGGCGGTACAGCAGCGTGTCCGGCAGCAGCGGGCGCAGGGCTTTTTTCAGCAGGTACTTGCCTTCCCCGCGCCGCAGCTTGAATTGCGGCGCCAGGCCGGACATCCACGCCACCAGTTCATGGTCGAGCAGGGGCGAGCGCACTTCCAGCGCATGCGCCATGCTGGCCCGGTCCACCTTGGTCAGGATGTCGCCGGGCAGGTAGGTTTTCAAGTCCAGGTACTGCACTTGCGACAGCGGGTCTTGCGCGGGGCTGGCCAGCGCGTGCCGGCGCAGCACTTCCACGGCGCGGTAGCCGTGCAGGCTGCGGCGCAATTCTGGGCTGAACAAACGCGCGCGCATGGCGTCGCCCAGCAGGCTGACGCCGTGAAAATACGCGTCCGTCGTGTCGCGCGCCAGGCCCTCGAAGGTGGTCTTGGCGCGCAGGAAGCGGGGTGCCCAATCGGCCTTCGGGTACAGCCGCCCCAGGGTGCCGAACAGCGACTGGCGCAGGCCGGCCGGCAGCAATGGGTCCATCGCCTTGCGCACTTTTTCTTCGCGCATGTGCAGGCGGTAGCGCCGGTAGCCGGCCAGGCTTTCATCGCCGCCGTCGCCCGACAGGGCCACCGTGACGCGCTGGCGCGCCAGTTGGCAGACGCGGTAGGTGGGCATGGCGGAACTGTCGGCGAACGGTTCGTCGTACAGATTGGCCAGCAGGTCGATCAGTTCGAAGTCGTCCTGCTCCACCTGGCGCGCATGGTGCGCCGTGGCGTAACGGCGCGCCACCAGGTCGGCGTAGTGCGCTTCGTTGTACGCCGGGTCGCCGAACGAGATGGAGCAGGTGTTGACGGGCGTGGCGCTGGCTCCTGCCATCAGCGCCACGACGGCGCTGGAATCGACGCCGCCCGACAAAAAGGCGCCCAGCGGCACTTCGGCCACCATGCGGATGCGCACCGCTTCACGCAGGCGCGCCAGCAGTTCGTCGGCCGCCTGCACCTCGCTGGCGGGCCGATTCGGCGTGAACGGAATATCCCAGTACGATTGCGGCGCAGGCAGCGGCTGGCCCGCGCGGATGCAGAGGGTATGCCCGGGCGGCAGCTTGCGCGCGTGCTGGAAGATGCTGCGCGGCTCGGGCACGTAGCCGTAGGCGAAATACTCTTCCACGGCCAGCGGGTCGAGCGCGCGCGGCATGGCCGGATGCGCGAGCAGGGCTTTCAATTCGGAGCCGAACAGCAGGGTGCCATCGTCCGCCTCGGCGTAATACAGCGGTTTCACGCCGAGGCGGTCGCGTGCCAGGAACAGCAGATGGCGGCGACGGTCCCACAGGGCGAAGGCGAACATGCCGCGCAGGCGCTGCACGCAGTGTTCTCCCCATTGTTCCCAGGCGTGGACAATGACTTCCGTGTCGCTGCTGGTGCGGAACTGGTGGCCGAACTGGCGCAGTTCGGCCATCAGGCTGCGGTAATTGTAGATTTCGCCATTGAAGACGATGGCGATGCTGCGGTCGGCGTTGAACAACGGCTGCTGGCCGCTGGCCAGGTCGATCACGGACAGGCGCCGGTGCGCCAGCCCCAGTCCCGGTTCGCGGTGCACCCCCCCTTCGTCCGGTCCCCGGTGGCGCAGGCTGTGGTTCATGCGCGCCAGCAGCAGCACGTCGATGTCGCGCTGGCCCTGCAAATCAAAGATGCCGCTGATGCCGCACATGGGAGGCCTTTCAGGGAGTGGTGGACAGGGGAGAGGGCTGGCGCGCGCCCGTCAGGCGGTCGTACACGGCCAGGTAGGCGCCGGCCATGGCGGGCAGGCTGTGCTCGGCCAGCACCTGGCGCCGCCCGCGCGCGCCGTGGCGGGGACCCAGTTCGGGCATGCTGTAGTAGTCGAGCATGGCGTCGGCCAGCATCTCGGGCGAACCGGACGGCACCAGGGTGCCGCTCCAGCCCGACTGCACCAGTTCCGCGTTGCCGCCCACCTGCGTGGCCACGATGGGCAGCCCCGTCGCCATCGCTTCGAGGATGGTGTTCGAGCTGCCTTCGGCCAGCGAGGGCAGCACGAACAGGTCCATGGCGCGCAGCAGCTGCGCCACGTCGTCGCGTGCGCCGGGCAGCCAGGCAAGATGGGCCACGCCAGCCTGCTGCAGCAAGGTCAGGCATGTTTGGCGGCACGGTCCGTCGCCCACGATGATCAGGCGCAGGCGCGCGCGGGCGCCGGGCTGCGCCAGCAGCAGCAGGAACGCTTGCACCAGCGAGATATGGTCCTTGACGGCCGCCATGCGGCCCACGCTGCCGATGACGAAGGTGCCGTTGCACAGGAAGCCGGGCGGCCCCACGGCAGCCGGCGGGCCCAGACGCGGATGGAATTGCACGCTGTCGACGCCATTGCCGATGTGCGACACCTGCGCGGGCGCCGCGCCGATGGCGTTCACCAGCCATTCTCCCAGGTCGGCGCTGACGGCGATGAAGTGCTGCACCAGGGGCAGCATGCATTTGCGCAGCAGCCGGTATTTGCGGCGGGTGCCGTGCAAGTCGCTCATGTCGCGCCCGTGTTCGCCATGCACGCGCAGGCGCACGCCGGCCAGGCATGCCAGCAGTTGCGCTTCGAGGCAGCCCAGGTTGCGCGTATGCACGAGTGCCGGGCGCAGCTGTTTCAGTACGCGGTACAGGCGCAGATAGTGGCGCCAGTCCTTGCCTTCGCGCTTGTCCAGGCTGATGACATCGACACCCGGCGTGGTCAGGCGCTGGCGAAACGCGGTGGCGTTCTTCAGGCAGACGATGGTGTGCCGGTAACGCTCCGGCGGCAAATGGTTGATCAGGTTCACCAGGCCGTTTTCCAGCCCGCCCACGTCGAGCTGGTGGATCACGTGCACGATCAGCGGGGCGCTGCTGGCCTCCCGTGTGCTGCCAGTATCGGTGTCAAGGGCCATGCGGCAACTCCTGCAAGCGTCGTTCGATGACGGGCATTGCTGCCCGCAGGAAGGCTTGCAGGCGCGCGCGCGGTGGCGGCGCCAGCTCGTCGTAGGCGGCAAAGACGATGATGTCGGCGCCATCCTGGCGCATGCCCAGCAGCTTGGCTTGCGCCAGCAGCAGTTTCACCAGCACGGGCCGGGCCGTGACGATGCCGCCTTGGCGGTAGACGCGCCACACCAGCAAGCGTTCGCTGCCGTGTCCCAGCACGCTTTCGCGCACGTCCGGGGCGCCGCTGGCCAGGCTGACATGCTGCACGCGCTGCGCCAGCGGCATCCAGCGCGCGCCATACGGCAAGGTCTGGTGCGTCAGCAGTTCGGCATCGCGCGCCTGGCGCGCATACCAGTGCAGCTGCAAGCCCACGGGGGCGCCATCGCCGTCCTGGCGCGCATACGTGGCGGCAAACCGCGCGGGCGCGCCCGCATATGGCGCCTGCCAGATCGGCCCGCCCGGCGCCGCCTCGTGCAGACGCCGCCAGGCGGGCGGATCGGGCAAGGCCAGCACGGTCGCTGGCATCGCGGCGCCGTCGTGCCGGTGACTGGCCAGCGCCAGCGCCGGCCACAGCGATGCCATTAGGAGGCAGGCCACGCTGGCGCGGATGGCGGCGCGCATGCCGGCCATGCTGGCGCCAGGGGACACGGGCGGTAAGGCGGCGCGCGCCAGCGGCAATTCGCGCCAGCGCGCTGCCAGCCAGAACAGTAGCAGCACCACCACGCCGAAGAACAGCCAGCCATAGATCAGGTGGTCAACGCCCACGGCCAGGCGCATATTGCTCAAGTGCCCCAGCATCACGATCAAGTAGGCGCGCACGCCATTGGCCAGGATGGGCACCAGCAGGGCGGCGACCATGACGGCCAGGCGCCGCCGTGTGCTGTGGAGGTTGACGTGGGCGAACAGGGCGCCCAGGGCCAGCGCGGCAATCAGGTAGCGCAAGCCGCTGCACGCTTCCACCACCGACCAATTCCCCGTCGGCAGCGAAAAATGGCTACCATCGCGAAACACGGGCACGCCCGTCCATTGCAGCGCGGTCACCGTGAATGCGGCCGTAAAGTCGATCAGGGGTTCCAGGAAGACTTCGCCAAACGGCACGGCGAGAAACAGATACGCCAGTGGAAAGGCCAGCAGGCGCACGGCCGGCCAGCCGAAGATGGCCAGCACGCAGGCGGGCAGCATGGCCGTGGCTGCATATTGTTCCACCACCGGCACATGGGCGGCGTCGGCCAGCAACCAGGCCAGGCCCAGCGCCCCCAGCAGCAGCAAGCCTTGGCGCGATGGCTGGGGCGCCAGCGCGGCCAGGCGCGCGCGCTGACGCCAGGCCAGCCAGCAACTGATGGGAACGATCAGGAAACCATGCGCGAACGTTTGCGAGCGGGCCCACAATTCCACCATCGACCAGAAAGTGGCGTGGTACAGCAGCACGATGGCGGCCAGGACCAGCAGCAGGGCCGCCATGGCGGCCTGGCGCCGCTGTGCGCCAGGCGGCAGGACGGCTGCGTCCGGCAAGCGTGCCGCCGGGTCGAGCAATAGGCTCATGTGGATATCTCCCCCACGGGCTGTGTCGGCGCGGCGGCGGCGCTGCCGCTGCCGGCCGCATCCGCCTCGGCAGGCAGGCCCAGCATGGTGCCCAGGCTGCGCAGATTGCGTTCCCAGTCGTAATCCTGCAAGACCAGCTGACGCGCCGCCGCGCCGATGGCCGTGCCACTCCCTTCGGCCGTACCGCTCTGCGCGTTGCGCAGCACGCGCGCGGCATGGTGGATGAATTCGGCGTCGTCGCGCGCCAGCAGCAGTTCCAGGCCCGGCTGGGCGGTGATGCCTTCCAGCGCCTGCGGCGTGGCCAGCACGATCTTGCCCATCGCCATCGCTTCAAGCACCTTGTTTTGCACCCCGCGGGCGATGCGCAGGGGCGCCACGGCCAGCGCCGCGCCGGCCAGGTAGGGCCGGATGTCAGGCACCTTGCCCGTCACCACCACGCCGGCTACCCTGGCCAGCGCCGTCACGGCGGACACGGGCGCGCTGCCGACGATATAGAACTGCAACTGGGGAAATTGGCGCCGCAGCGCGGGCCAGACGTGGCGCACGAACCATTGCACGGCGTCGATATTTGGCCAGTAATCCATGGCGCCCGTAAACACCAGCGCCTGCACGCCCGGTGGATACACGCCGGGCTGGCCCGGCATGGGCGAGAAATACGCCGTGTCGACGCCATTATTGACATGGCCCGTCTTGCGCCGCGCCATCGGCGCGCACTGGCGGAACAGGGCCGCTTCGGCCGGCGAGACGAAGCTGGCGGCCGTGAACTGCTGGGCGATATGGCGCTCATACTGCAGCAGCAGCTGCGCTTCGCGCCGGTACAGCAGCGACATGGGCCAGGGCTTGCTGTCGCCGTACTGGCGCCATTTGTCGGAATCGACATCGACGAAATCGATCACGCGGTGCAGGGCGCGGCCTGCGCTGCCGTCGATGTATTGCGCCATGGGCCCGGAAAAGGCCAGCGCGTGGCGCACCCTGCCGCCTGATAGCAGGCCATCGACCCATTGCAGCAGGCGTGCATCGCGGTAGTAATGCACGCTCATGGCTTGCCGCGATAGCAGCGCCTGCATGGCGCGCCAGCGGGCCGCGCCGCGCCGCAAGTCGATGAAGCGCGTGCTGGCGCACTGGGCGGCCACGGTTTTCGCATGTTGCCAGTCGTCGTCATCGTCGATGAAGCAACCGAGGTGCACGCGGAAATGCCGGCTCAAGTACTGCAGCATGTGCCACGAGCGTATCTTGTCGCCCTTGTTGGGCGGATACGGCAGGCGGTGGGTGAGGAATAAAAGTTCACGCATGCTCAGCCCAGTTGCCGCACGATATGCGGCCCCAGCAGGTTGGCCAGCGGCAGCGGCAGGCGGCGCCAGGCGCGGATGAACAGCGCGTATTTCGCATTCAGGGGATTGACTTCCGGCAAGGCCGTGGCGCGCACCAGTTGGTAGGCATACGGCAGGGGCTGTGGCGTAAAACCCCAGTTTTTCTTGAAGTCGAAGGCGCCCGTGCCCAGCTTGCTGCGGCCGAAATCGAACAGGCGGTAACCGCGTTCGCAGGCGCGGCGCATCGCTTCCCAGTACATGAAGTCGTTGGCTCCCGTGCTGCGCGCCAGCGGCGTGCCACCGCCGTAATACGGCAGCACTTCATCGCGGAAATAGAATAGCAGCACGCTGGCCTGCGCCTGCTGGCCGTGATACACGGTGAGGATCTCGCAATCGGTGCCGAAGACCGTGCGCAGCAGGGCAAAATGGCGGCGCGCGAAGACGGGCGTGCCCAGCCGGTGCACGCTGGCCGCGTAGATCGGATAAAAGCGTTCGAGGCCATGCTCGATGGCGCTGTGCAGGCCGGCCGCCATGGCCTTGCGCACGACGGCGCGCTGCTTGCGGGGTATCGCCAGCAGATTCTGTTCGGCATCGGGGTGGAGGGGGCGGCGGAAGGTTGCGTACAGGGGGTTTTTCAGCCAGGACGTATCCGCGCTTTCCGGCGCATTTAGCGACGTATTTAGCGACGCATTTTCCGACGCATTTTCCGACGCATTTTCGTCCATTTCGCGCCTGCGGTACTCCAAGTGTCCCACGCCGAGGCGCCGCGCCAGGGCCTGTGCGGCACCGTCGAGGGCCAGCCGGACGGCCGCACTGCCGCCGGCGATGCCGCCGTACACGCAAAACGGCAGCGAGACGAGGGACGAGCCGAACAAACGGCTGCGCACATGCGCCAGCGGCAGCACGCCGGCGATGCGCCCGTCCTGTTCCGCGTACAGGAAATGGCTGTCGTGGCGGAAACCTTGTTCCATGATGGTTTGCCAGCCGGCGCGGTGAAAGAAGGTGGCCTCGGGACAGGCCTCGACAAAGGCATTCCAACGCGCATGCTCGCGCGCCTGCAGCGAGCGCACGGCAATGGTGGCGCTGGACGACGCCGGGTCGGGAGGAAGGCTGGCCTCGTGCATCATGTGCTTTCCAGAAAAATACGGTCCATGCGGTCCCAGGTGAAGTCGCGCGTCAGGCGCGCCAGCCGCGCTTCCATGCGCCCCAGGTTCAGGTAGTGGCGAAAGCGCGTCTTCGCGCTCAGGCCGGGCGGGCGCGGCTGGCCGGGATCGAGTTCCCAAGGATGAAAATAGAATATGCCAGCTTGCCCGTCGCGCGAATTGATGCGTCGCAAAAGCCAGCGCGACAGTCCATATGGCATCAAGCGAAAATAGCCGCCGCCGCCGGCCGGCACGTTGCGTCCGCGCAGGCGCACGGTGCTGACGGGCAGTTCCAGCACGCCGTGCGGCCCCCGTGGACGCCAGGCGAAGCGGGGAGCATCCGGCATGCCATAATGGTCGTGGCGGATCGGGTAGATGCTGGAACTGTAGCGGTAGCCCGCCTCCTGCAGCACGTCGAAGGCCCACAGATTGGCCGCGCCGATGGAAAAGCTGGGCGCCCGGTAGCCGTGCACGGCCAGCCCCGTCAATTGCTCCAGGATGGTCTTGCTGCGGCGCACATCGTCGGCGAACTGCGCGACCGACTGGTCGCAGGCGCGCAGGTGCGCATAGCCGTGGCTGGCCACTTCATGCCCGGCGCCGACCACGCGGCGCAGCATGGCAGGATAGCGCTCGGCGATCCAGCCTAAGGTAAAAAAGGTGGCGTGGATGCGGCGCTCTTCCAGCAGCAGCAGGATGCGCTCGATGTTCGCCTCGATGCGGCATTCCAGGCGCGGCCAGTCGGCGCGCGCGATGTGCGGCGCGAAGGCGGACACCTGGAAATAGTCTTCCACGTCGATGGTCAGGGCATTGCGTAGTATCGCCGGCGGCGTCATGGCGTGCCCCGGCACGCCGCCAGCCAGGGCGCAATGACGGCGGCGATGCGCGTGGCTGCGTGGCCATCCCAGAGTGGTGGAATGCGGCCCCGCTTGCCGCCCGTCTCCAGGGTGGCGCGCGCCAGCGCCAGAATGGCGGCCGGGTCCGTGCCGGCCAGGGTATTCGTGCCCTCGCTGATGGTGACGGGCCGCTCCGTATTGTCGCGCAGGGTCAAGCAGGGCACGCCCAGGGCCGTGCTTTCTTCCTGGATGCCGCCCGAATCGGTCAGCACCAGACGCGCTCCCTGCATCAGGCCCAGCATTTCCAGGTAGCCCAGCGGCGGCAGGCAGATGATGGCATGCCGCGCCAGCAATGGTTCCAGGCCTGCCAGGCGCAGGCCGGCCAAGGTACGCGGGTGGATGGGAAACAGCAGCGGCAGCTGGCATGACAGTTGCCCCAGCGCCTGCAGCAGCGCTTCCAGCTGCACCGCGTCATCCACGTTCGATGGCCGGTGCAGGGTCACGAGGCCATACACGGCCGGGCAGGCGTGGCCGTGGGCGCGCAGGGTGGTGGCGGGCTTTACTGCGCGCGGCAGCTGCTGCCGCAGGCTGTCGATCATGACGTTGCCGGTGAAGTGGATGCGCTCGGCGGCGATGCCTTCGCGCAACAGGTTGGCGCGCGCGCCTTCCTCGCTCGTCAGCAGCAGGCTAGCCAAATGATCCGTCAGCACGCGGTTGATTTCCTCGGGCATGTGCCGGTCGCCGCTGCGCAAGCCCGCTTCGACATGGATCACGGGGATGGCCCGCTTGGCCGCCGCCAGTGCGCAAGCCAGCGTGGAATTGACGTCGCCCACCACCAGCACGGCGTCGGGCGCCAGCGGCGGATGGGCGTCGAGCACGGCATCGAAGCGGCGCATGATTTCGGCCGTCTGCTGCGCGTGATTGCCGGAGCCGACGTCGAGGGCGATGTCGGGCGCGCGCAGGTCCAGGTCGGCAAACAGCTGGCCATTCATGGCCATGTCGTAATGCTGGCCGGTATGCAGCAAGGTCACGCGCACGGCAGGCACTTGGCGGGCCAGGGCGGCCAGGATGGGGGCCATTTTCATGAGGTTGGGGCGCGCGGCTACCACGCACAGCAGGTGTGCCGGCGCGCCGGACGGAAGCGAACGATGGGACAGGCTGGACATGCTGCGGCCTCCTTAGAATTGCATGGTGAGCGTGGCGCTGACGCCGTTTTCGCGGTAGTCGCCGCCCCGGTTGCTGGTGTGCCGCACGTGCCGCACGTCGATGCTGGCCGTCATGTTCGGCTGCAAGATGCGCGTGTAGCCGGCCGTCACGGTGATATTGTTGTCGCGCCGCGGCACGCTCAGCGAGCGCACGCTGGCGTAGCCGGCATCGACATGCATGCTGGTGCGCGCACTGGCTTGCCAGCTCCAGCCCAGGTTGCTGCCGATCTGGCGCGTGCGGTCTTCGCTGCCGAACTCCATGCCGGGCAGCAGGGCGCTCTCGATGCCGCTGGCCGTTTGCGCCGTGCGGTCGACGGCCGTGACGCCGACGACCATCGTGCTTTTTTCCGTGGCGCGCGCCATCGTCAGCTGCAGCTGTTTTTGCAGGAAATAGCGGTGGCTGAAGTAATTGATGGCGCCCTGTTCCGGCCCAAGCCTGTTGGCGTAACGCAGGAAAGCAGCAATGCGCAAGCGTCTGTCGCGCGCATTGGGAAACATGCCGCGCCATAATTGATCGAGCAACTGGCCCGCGTCGCGGTCGCTCAGGCGCGAAAACTGCGTGGGCAGGGTAGTGATGTTTTCGCTGTAGCTCAGTTGCCAGTTGGTATGGCGCTGCAGGAATGTGGCATCCAGGCTGTAGGTGTTGCCAAAAAAACGCTTGCCCGTGCTGAAGGCCACGCTGGTGCGCGGCGATGGCGTCCACACCCCGCCCAACGACCAGAAACGGCCTGCCGGCGCTTTGCCGGTGCTCGACATATAGCCTTCCTTTTCCATGCCGCCGCTGGCCGTGGCCGCCCATTTTCTGCCGAACGGATAGCGCAGGCCCACGCTGCTGCGCTGCATGCGCACGGGCGCCAGCTTGCTGTCCTGCGTGCGGCGCAGGTCGTGACTGGCGTTCCAGGTCCAGCCGCTGCCGCGCGGCTCGCCGCTGAGCAGCAATTCCATTTCATCGCTGTGGACGGACAGCAATTCGCCGCTGTCGACCGTATTGCGCGTGTAGCGCAGCTCGGCCGTGGCCAGGCCGCGGAAGCGGTGCCGCAAGTAGGGGCTGATGCCGGTGGTGCGCACCGTGCTGGCATTGTCCGTGTCAGGCAGCTCGGCTATCAGTTGCGGGCCGAACGGCGAGATATTGCGCCGGCTCACGCTGGTGTTCGCATCGATGAAGCACCAGTCCTGCACCAGTTCGGCGTCGGCTGCGGCGCGCAAGTCGTGGTTATCGCTATTGCCGCGCTGCCCCGAGAGGAATTTGTGCCAGCTGTAATCGAGGTGCACGCGCAGGCGCGGCCCCGTGCCGATGAGGGCGATGGCGGGCGCGATTTCCGTGATGAAGTCCGATTGCGCCTTGCCGGGCGGCGCGCGCAGCGCATTGTCCGTATAGCTTACACGCTGGCGCAGCGAGGGTTTCACCAGCCAGTCGACAGCAAAGGCCGGCATGGGCAGCAGCAAAGATAGCAACGGCAGCAACGGCGGCAGCGCCAGCGGTAGCGAAACCCGGCGGCTAGTCGTAATAGCCATAGCCGTAGTAGTCGTTGCCGGGGAACGATTTGGTCTTGTTGTAGATCAAATGTATGTGTTCGCATGAGTCGATCTGGCGCAGCGCTTCCTTGACCGCGTGCTGGGTCGTCGTTTCCGCCTCGACCACCATCACCACTTGGCCCATCTGTCCCACCAGCGCGTGCGCTTCGCTGGTGATCAGCAGGGGCGGCGAGTCGAAGACGACGACGCGGTCAGCGTAGCGGTTGGCGATCTCGGCCAGCAGCCGGCTCATGGCCCGGCTGGCCAGCAATTCCGTCGCATGCTTGTTGCTGCGCCCGGCGGGCAGGATGCGCAGGTTGGCCACGTTGGTTTTCAAGATCACGTCCGCCATGGCCAACTGCGGGTCAAGCAGCACGTCCATCAGCCCCGGCTCGGGCGACAGGCCCAGCACTTTCAGCACGGACGGGCGCGCCACGTCGGCGTCGACCAGCAGCACCGTGATGTCCATTTCCATGGCGATGCTCATGGCCAGGTTGACGGCGCAATACGTCTTGCCTTCGCCGGGCATGGCGCTGGTGACGACGATCAAATTGCCGTGGCGGATGGCCTCGGCGCCGCTGGCGCGCGCCTGGCGTAGCAGCGGGCGCTTGATGATGCGGAAATCTTCGGCCACCGAACTGCGCCCGCCTTCCTGCGTGAGCATGCCTTGCTCCGCCAGCCGGGCCAGGTTCAGGGTGCGGTACTGGGGGTTGCTGGCCGCCGCCAGGGTGTCCGCGCCGTCTGCGCCATCGGCGCTGTCAACTGCGTACGGCACGGGGGCTTCGGCGACGCCCAGGATGAGGGCTTCCTGCCTGCCGCTGTCCTTGCTGCTGCGCTCCTTGCTGGTCATCGTCGCTCCCGTGGCATAGTCTAAAATTTGAGCAGCGCAGCCGTCATGACCCCGCCGTACAGCAGGAACAGGCTGCCAAGGCAGCCGGTAAAGCCATAGCGGGCGCGGCGGCGGCGCACCTGCTGCAGCGGCGTCCAGTTCATGGATACCGTGCCCAGCACGTTCAAGCCCGTGGCATCGCGCAGTTCGGCGGGGCTGAGGAAGGTGGGACGCACCTGGCTGATCAGCAGGGCCGTGGCGATGCCGGCTACCAGGGCCGCGCCCAGCGCCGCGCTGAACAGCAGCGGACGGTTCGGGCCGACGGGCGCATATTGCACCGTAGGCGGGTCGATGATCTTGAAGGCCATCATCTCGGTGGTGGAGCTGAGTTCGCCCGACAGCTTGGCCGCTTCGCGCCGGCCGATCAGCTTTTCATAGTTTTCCTTGTTGATGATGTAGTCGCGGTTCAGTTGCGCCAGCTGCGATTCCACCTCAGGCACGGCATTGCTTTGCGCCAGCAGGCGCTCATTGCGCGCGTTGTATTCCTGCACGCGCGCGCGGATGGCGGCCACCTTGGCGTCCGCGTCCGTCAGCGCCACCTTCAGCTGCTGCAGCATGGGGCTGTAGTTCTTGCCAGGGTCGCCGGACGCCGTTTTCAGCTTGCTTTCCTCGATCTTGCGCTCTTCCAGTTGGGCAATGAGGCGCTTCGAGGCGATGATGTCGGGATGCAACTCCGTAAATTGCATGCGCAGACTGTCGAGGTTCTTGTTGAGTGAGGCGATGCGCTCGTCGAGTTCCGGATTCGTGATGGCCGACGCGTTCGGCTCCAGGTCGAGCACCGGCTCGTCGCCCTCGATCTGGCTCAGGATGGCCTTGCGCGATTGTTCCGCCTCGACCAGTTCCAGCTTGGCATTGTTCAGGCTATCGGATGACATCAGCAACTGGCTGCCATAGTCGATGCCCTGGCGCGGCAGCAGCAGGTTGTTGCGGATCTTGAATTCCTTCACCAGGTTTTCCGCCGTGCTCAGCTTGTCCTCGTAATTCTTGATCTGCTCGTCGATAAATTGCACGGCTTTCTGCGAATCGCCCTTTTTACCCTGGAAACTGCCTTCGACAAAGATGGTCAGCAGGCTTTGCACTACGTCGCGCACCAGCTTCGGGTCGCGCCCGCTATAGCTGATGGTGTAGATGTCGTAGGCGTTGGTGCCGGTGATCTTGATGCGGCTCATCAGCTCATCGAGCCGGGCTTCGTGTTCGCGCACGGTCTTCGAATCCAGGTCGAGGTCGACCATGCGCATGACGCGCTCCACGTTCGGGCGGCTGAGCAGGGTGCGGCTCATGATGGCTACCTGCTGTTCCGTGTTCGGCACGCTGGTCATTCCGGCCAACAGCGGCTTGAGGATGGTTTGCGTATCGACAAACACGCGCGCCGACGTCTGGAAGTCGTCGGGCAGGGTGATCACCTTGATGAAGCCGCCGATCGCCACCAGCCACGCCACCAGCACCGCATGCCAGCGGTACTTCCAGATGCCTTTCAGGCTGGAAAGCAGTTGCTGTATCAATTCCTCCATGTCGCTTCCTTCTGGTGACGGTGCTGCACGGTCGATGGCTGGGCGGCGCGGACAACGGCGTCTTGCAAGAAATGCTTGCCTGTTGAGTAAGCAAAGTATAGGGCCCCTGTCGAGCAAGATTTCCCAAGATGATTGCTTCTTGATACGCCTCAAGGTTCACTTGCCGGGTTTTAATAATCATAGGAAGTTCGCGGCCCAGGCTGGTTCTGCGGGGCCGGCCATGGACGCGCCATCGACTCGAAGAGGCCCCGCATGAATCCGTTTCGCCGTGCATTTGTATGCCACACACTGGTACTGGCAGGTGGCGCCAGCTTGCTGGGGGGCTGCCGTACACGCTATCCGCTGGCTCCCGCCGACGACAGCGCGCCCATGCACGACTACCTGATCGGCCCGGGCGACTCCGTCAACATCATTGTCTGGCGCAATCCGGAAGTGTCGCTGACGGTGGCCGTACGGCCGGACGGCAAGATCACCACGCCGCTGGTAGAGGATTTGGCCGCCAGCGGCAAGACCTCGACCCAGCTGGCGCGCGACATCGAGCAAGCCTTGGGCAAGTTTATCCAGCAACCGGTGGTGACGGTCATCGTCACCAATTTCTCGGGTCCGTACGGCGAGCAGATCCGGGTCATCGGCGAGGCGGCCAAGCCGCAGGCGCTGCCGTACCGGCTGGGCATGTCGCTGATGGACGTGCTCATCGCCGTAGGCGGCATCACTGACTTTGCCGCTGGCAACAAGGCCAGCATCATCCGCATGCGCGAAGGTAGCCAGCAGCAGCTGGGCGTGCGCCTGGATGACCTGCTCAAGCATGGCGATATTTCCGCCAACGTCATGATGCGGCCGGGCGACGTGCTGTTGATACCGGAGAGTTTCTTTTAGTAGCGATCCCAGCAATATCTAAACAGTATTTATATTTGTTCTTTTGTACTTTTCGGCAAATTTCAGCGTGCTTTTTTGCTATCTAAAAGCACTATCTTCAGTTTTTTTTAGCTGACGGTGGGAACTTTTTTGGCTTTTTTCTTGTCACAAGGCATTGGCTTCAGTCCGTCTCGACGGCGGCCGATGAATGTGAGGACAAGATGAGCTTTCAAGATGAACCCATTATTTCCTTCGACACGCCAGGCATCTTCAGTGACCTGGTGGTGGGCGAGGGGCAGATCGACCCGGCCATGGAGCACGAGCTCGACCTGCAGCGCTTTCATATCCGCATGGCCAATTCGCGTGGCCGGCGCGAAGCAGCCAGTTTGCTGATCCGCAAGATGTACGGCTGGCGCGGCTATGCCGTCGATCCCGCCATCGCGCATGCGCTGAATAAAATCACCCTGTTTGCAGAAACGGCAGGCTCCACCGTCGGTACGATGACCTTGTGCCTGGATAATGCCGAGACGGGCTTGCCCGCCGATGAAAACTTCCGTGACAAGCTCGACGTGCTGCGCGAAGAAGGCCGGCGCCTGTGCGAACCGTCGCGCCTGGCCATCGACAAGGGCGTCAGCAAGCGCGTGTTTGCGGCGCTGATTCATATTTCGTATATCTATGCCCACAATATTCACGGCTTTACGGATTACGTGATTGAAGTCAATCCACGGCATGTGGTGTTTTACAAGCGCATGCTCGGTTTCAAGGATTTTGGCGGCGAGCGAGAGTGCACGCGCGTGGGCGCGCCGGCCGTGCTGCTGCGTTTGGATCTCGACTATATGGGGGCCCAGATCCGCAAGTACGGCGGCATGATGGAACAGCATGGGGGTGAACGATCGTTTTACCCCTTTTTTTTCCCGACATGGGATGAACCTGGCATCACCGATCGGCTGCGGCAGGGGCGCAACTGATGCATGTATTTTTCAACATGATCGCCTGCATATGGCTGCCCGGAATCGCATATGTGATGCCGCTGGGTGCGCTGATGGCGGCCTCTTTCAAGCCTTTGACATACACCATGTTGACGATGCCGTAGACGAGGCCGGTCTCGGGATCGAACAGGGGGCTGCCGCTGCTGCCCGGATATGCCGTCGCGTCCAGCTGGAACACGATGTACGGTGTTTTTTTCAGTTGTGCCAGGCGCCGTGGGTCGAGGCGCTGCGCATTATCGCTGGGCGTGACCACCGGCGTCAGCGACGACACGGTGGCGCGGTGCGTGACGTGACGTAAGCCCAGCAAGGTACCTAAAGGAAAGCCCGTAAAGGCCATGGCCTGGCCTTCGCGCACCGTGGCCGCGTCGCCCAGCGCCAGGGCAGGCAGCGGCGCGCCCGCCAGGCGCAACAGGGCCAGGTCGTGTTCCATGTCCATCGCCTGCACTTTGGCGTGGCGAAATTGCGCCGCCTCGCCCTGACCCGTGAGAATGCCGATGACTTCGTCCGGATTGGCGTCGAGCAGTTTCTGGATCACATGGGCGCAAGTCAGCACGCTCAAGCCATCGCCCGCCACGAAGCCCGTGCCAATGAAATTCATGGGCGGCGTGCGCGTCTTTTGCAGGCTGCCCACGCCAACGACGGACGGTTTGATACGCGCAATGACTTGCGCCAGGGCTTCGTCGGCACGGCTGGGCGCGCTGGCCAGGGCCAAGGCAAGGCAAGACATCAGGGCGGAGGAGAAGGTAAACGGCAGGGCTTTCATGGCGGCGCACTTTCAGCAGGACGAGGTAGCGAGGGTGGCGAGGGTGGCGAGGGCTGCAGCAGCGCACACAGCAGCATCAGGTAGCACAGCAGGGCAATGCGCGGCACGTCGAGCAGGCTGTCGAACAGGCCGACGACGAGAAAACCCAGCAGGGCGGCGGCGCAGGCCAGCGCGCCCTTGTCGCCTCGCGTGGCCTGGCGCAGCAGGCGCAGGCTGGCCAGGGCCAGCAGGCCCAGCATGGACAGTGCGCCGCACCAGCCCGTTTCCACCAGCAATTGCAGCGGCAGGCTCTTGATATGCCACGGCAGGTGATGGTGGTCGCTGCTGAAAAACCAGTAATTGTTTGCCTGCGTAAAGCGTCCGTTAAGTATCAATTCCTCGCCGTCGGGCGCGCGCAGGCTCAGATTGTCGACCTCGATCAAGGATGAGGTGGCCGTACCGCTGGCCGCCAGTTCCAGTTGCACGGGCGGGCGCAGCAGCCAGGCGCCCGCGCCCAGCCATCCGCTGTCGAACGGTACTTCATAATGCAGCCACACACTGGCCGGCGCGCCTGGTTGCGGGAGGCGCAGGCGCAGGGGAACATTCACGCAGTTTTGTGCGTACAGCAATTGTCTCTGGCACAGGCGCACCAGCAGCACCGGCATCGGGCCGCTTCTACGCGCGTCGAGCGCCAGCGTGTAGCGCGTGGCCGGTTGCACCGGCAGGCGTTGCAGCAGCCGCAGCAGTTCGCCGTAGCCGGCGCTGTAGCCGGGACTGGCCAGTCGGACAAACGTGTTGCCGGCCTTATCAGGCGCGCCGCCTTCCTCCGCATACGCGATGCTGGCCGGCACCTCGCGCCCGGGATTGTGCCAGTAATACGTGGCGGGAAAGCTGCCCATGCCCATGCCGAACAGCTGATTGCCCCAGTCGGATGGCTGCATGGACAGCACTTGACGCCAATGGCGCAAGCGGCCTTGCATATCGAAGGCGGTGGTGGCGAAACGTTCGGTGGCGTAATAGCTGGCCGAGACGGGTATGGCCAGCAGCAACAGGATGCCGGCCGCGCCCGCCATGCTCAGGCTGGCGCGGTCCAGCTGCCACAATGGTGGGCGCAAGCGTCCATTGCACAGCATCAGCATGGCCAGCAGCACGACCAGGCAGGCCGGCGGCAGGGCCGCTGGTCCCGCCCAGTGCCAGCCTATCCAGACGAGATTGCACGCCAGCATGGTCCACGCCATCATCGCCAGGCTCAGCCTGGCTGGGCCCTTGCTGGCAGCGCCGCCCGACCGGAGGGGGCCGGGCAGTAGCACGGTCGCCAGCAGCGCGGCCGCTAGCAGGAACAGGAAATACGGACCTTTCAGCCAGCCGGCTGCCTGCTGGCCAGTCCCTTCCGGCCACCAGCTGGCCAGCAGCCCCTGCAGGCACAGCGCGCACAGCAGGCTGGCCGGCGCCAGGCGCCACGGCAAGGGGCGCGCCGCCAGCACGAAGCTGGCCGCGAGCAAGACCACGGCGGCGAGCAAGCCCCGGTAGCCGGCCACGCTGAACATGGTCACGAGCAGGACGGTGCCCAGCACGGCCAGCAGCAGGCTCAGCAAGAGTTTCCCCATTGGTCGCGGGCCCGTCGGGCGCCGCGCCGCGCCGTGGCCGGTGCGCAGGATCTGCCACAAGGCCAGCAGCATGGCCGCTGCCACGGCCGCGTACAGGCCCCGTGAAAAAGTGCTGCATGCCGCGTGCAGGGCCAGTGCCAGCAGCAGCATGGCCAGCGCCGCTTGCCAGCGGCTGCGCGCGCGCGCCAGCCACAGTCCCGCAAATGGCAGGCTCAGGGCCAGATAGCCGTCCAGCGCGGCGCCGCCCGTGTGCATGGCGGAAAACGGCGCGGTGATGCGGTAGTCGCTGGACAGGTTCATCAAACCGGGAAACACGGCCCGCTCCCACAGCGCGATCAGGGACACCGTGGCCAACCCGCCCAGCATGCCCGGCAGCGCGTAGCGGCGCAGGGCGGACGCGTCGCCGTCACGCAGCAGCATCGGCAGCAGCAGCATGCTCCAGGCCCAGGCCTTGCCCAGCCGCACGCTGTTGTAAGGGCTCAGATAATTATCCCAGGCATACACGTCGAGGGGCACCAATGGCAGGACGCCGCGCAGCAGCGCCGCCAGCCAGGCCAGGCTGCACAGCAGTAGGCAGGCGCGGGCGGCGGGCGCAAGCCGCGCCGCTGCAGGCTTGGCGGACCCGCCCAGGCGCCAATAGCCGCAAGCCACCGTCAGCAACAGCAGCACGTCGATTTCTTCGAACAAGAACCAGCCCGTCCACGGTGCCAGGTCCAGCACGGGCAGCAAGGCAGGCAGGCAGAACAGCCAGCAGGCGGGACGCCAGCACAGCAGCAGGAAATAGGCGGGCAGCAGGGCGGCAAACAGCAGGCCGGGCCAGCCGTGGCCCAGCGGGTAATGGCGTAAGGCCAGCATGCAGAGCGCGCCCGCCAGCAAGGCCAGCAGCCGCAACGCCAGGCCGGGCAGGGCCGCGTGTGCCACCATGGCCTAGAGCTGGGTCAACAAAGCCTGCGCTTCGGCCCGCTGCGGGAAATCCTTGTTGGCGGCCAACAGCTGTTCCAGTTGCTGGCGCGCCCCCGGTTTGTCGCCCGATTTCGCCAGCGCCGCGCCCAGGTGGTACTGGATGTCGGGAGACTTCGGCGCCAGGCCGGCTGCCTTGCGCAGCAGGGTGGTCGCGCGCTTGACGTCGCCCTGTTCCAGCACGATCCAGCCCAGGGTGTCGAGCACGATGGGGTTGTCCGGCACCAGCTTCAGCGCCTGCTCGGCCGTCGCCTGCGCGCGCGGATCTTTTTCCTGCTGATACGCCCAAGCCAGGTCGTTCAGCGCCGCCAGATTGGCCGTGTCCTTGGCAACGATGTACTGCAGCTGTTCGATGGCTGCGCGGTATTGCTTTGCCGCCAGTTTGGCGCCGGCCAGGTAGGTGCGCACGCCCAAGTCATCGGGCTTGTCCTTCAGCCAGGCCGCCATGCGCGCATCCGCCTCGCGCACCTGGCCCGAGGCCAGCAAAGCGCGGTACAGCTGCACCTGCATGGGGCCGATCTTGCTGATCTGGAGGGCGTGTTGGTAGAGCTTGACGGCTTCCTGCGGCAGTTTCTGCGCCATCAGCACGTCGCCTTCGAGTTTGTAGCCGGCCGCCAGCTTCGGCTGCTGCTGCTGCACCTGGCGCGCCACGGCCAGCGCATCGCGCTGGCGGTTCAGCGACAGCAGCAGGGTCACTTCGACCACGCGCGCTTCGAGCAGCGTCGGATCGAGCGCCTGCGCTCGCTTGACGGCTTGCAGCGCATGGTGGCCGTCGCCCAGTGTCAGGTGCAGGCTGGCGATGCGCATCTGCAGCGGCGCCGACGTCGTCTGTAGGCTGGCCAGCTTGCTGTAGCTGCCGAGCGCCGCCTGCGCCTGGCCGGCGCTGTATTCGACCTGCGCGCGCATGGCCAGCGCATCGGCGTCGTCCGGGTGGCCCGACTGCAGCGTGCGCGCCAGTTCCAGCGCCTTCTCGGGCGCGCCCGTCTGCAGGTAAAAGTTACTCAGCAGCAGGGCCGGCGCGACGGCGTCGGGGTTGTCGCGGTGGGCCCGCTCCAGCCAGCGCCGCGCCTCGTCCGTTTTGCCTTGCGAGGCGGCCAGCTTGGCCAGCGCCGCGCACAGGTCGGTATTTTTCGGCGCTTTCGCCAGCGCCCGCTCGAAGCGCTGTTTCGCTTGTTCTGGCTTTTTCTCGGCCAGGTCGATCTGCGCCAGGTTGTTCAGTGCGGGTAAATAGACAGGGTCCATCCCCAGGGCCTGCTCGAAACTGGCGCGCGCAGCGGGCACGTTGCGCAAGGCCATGTAGACGCCGCCTTTCAGGTTCAGCAGCAGGGGATTCGTGCCTTTCTGCTGCTGTTCCAGCATCTTGACGGTGGCCAGGGCCTTGTCGTTCTGTTTATTGCGCAGCAAGGTCATCACCAGCATGGTGCCCACCTGAGGCGTGCTCTTGTCGAGCATGCTGGCGCGTTCCAGTTCGTCGATGGCACGGCTGTACTCGCCCATGCCCAGGCGGGTGATGCCCAGCGCCGCATGCAGCCTGGCCGTGTCCGGCGCCAGAGTATTGGCCTTCTCGAAATACGCTGTCGCCTTGTCGTACTGGCGCGCACGCAAGTGGGCTTCGCCGGCCATAGACAGCAGTTCCACGTCGTCGGGCAAGGCGGACAGCACGGGCAGCAGCAGGTCGAGGGCGGCGTCCGTCTTGCCGCGCATCAGTTCGATCGACGCCATCATCTTGAGCGCGTACACATGTTTGGGATGGACGGCCAGGAAGCGTTGCAGATAGCTTTCCGCCAGTTGAGGCGAACCCAACTTCAGTTGCACGGCGCCGGCCAGCAGGATGGACGGCATGTGCTCGGGCGCCACCTTGAGCACCAGTTGCAACGATTGCAGGGCCGCCTTGTTCTTGCCCTGGCGGAAATCGAGCAGCGCCTGGGTCTGCAACAGGCCCAGGCTGTTGGGCGCCGTCTTGCGCGCCGTGGCCAGCTGGGCCGTCGCTTCCAGGTAGCGGTTTTCCACGATATCGAGGTTGGCCAGGTCGATATGCGCCTGGGTATTGTCTGGCTTGAGCTTGAGGATTTGCATGTAGGCGCGCCGCGCCGCGTCGTTCTTGCCTTGCAGGCGCAGCAGGTCGCCCTGCAGGCGCAAGGCGTCGAGGTTGGCGGGTTCGTTTTTCAAGGCTTGCGCCAGCAGCAGCTCGGCCGCCATCACCTGTTGTTCCAGTGCCGCCAGCCGCGCCAGACCCAGCAGGGCCTCGACCTGGCCCGGATGGACTTCTTGCAGGCGCGCAAACACGGCGCGCGCTTCGTCCTGGCGGCCCAGGGCCAGCAGCGCATCGCCGCGCAGGGCCAGCACGGCTGGCGGCTGCGCCGCATCGTCGGCGATCTCGGCCAGGACCTTGTCGAACTGGCCCAGCATCAGCCAGGCCTTGCCCAGCAATGGCATCACTCGCTGCGATGCCAGCCCTAGCGACTTTGCCTTGCGCAATTCTTTCTCGGCAGACAGCGCTTCGCCCGTGTCGATATAGATGCTGCCCAGCAGCAAGCGTGCCGTCGCGTTGTCCGGCTCCTTTTGCAGCAGGTTCTTCAACTGGATGATGGCGGCGCGCGCCTCGCCTTTCTGGCGGTACTGCTGCGCGTCGGCCAGCAGGGACTCGCTGCTCTGCGTGCCGTGGCACCCCGTCAGCAAGGGCAGCAGCAAGGTGCAGCACAGCGCGGCGGCCGGCAGGCAGGCAAAGGGAAGGGGCAGGGAGCGGGGCAAGGAGCGGGGCATGGAAATCTCCGGTAGCGGCGTGCATGAGGGATGGGCATGGCCTAGCTTAAAAAGATGGCCGCCGGTCTCCTTGATTGTGCTCAACAAGCCGCCGATTGTCCGCGCGCGGGCTTGCCGCTGCTCCTGGTTCCTTGTTCCCGCTCAAGAATGGCCGGGCCGGCAACCGTAGAATTTCCCGGACGGCGATGCTCAGGCCGCAACCATTTGGAGCAATGCATATGGATAGCAGCGTGAATGGCAAGGGGGACGTGGTGGCGGTGGTGGGGCTCGGTTATGTCGGCTTGCAGCTCGCCGTCGCGTTTGGCATGCGCCAGCGCACCATCGGCTTTGACTTGTCCGCACGCAAGGTGGAAAGTTACCGCAGCCATGTTGACCCCACCGGCGAAGTGAGCACGGAACAGCTGCGCGCGGCGCAGTGGCTGAGCGTGGGCTGCGATCCGGCCGAGCTGCAATTGGCCGATTTCATCGTCGTGGCCGTGCCCACGCCTGTCGACAGTGCGCATAATCCCGATTTTTCCGCCCTTGCCGGCGCCAGCGCGGCCGTCGGACGCCACATGCGGCGCGGCGCCATCGTCATCTACGAGTCGACCGTGTATCCGGGCGCCACCGAGGAAATCTGCATCCCCATCCTGGAGCAGCATTCGGGCCTGCGCTGGAAGGAAGACTTTCATGTGGGCTTTTCGCCGGAGCGCATCAACCCCGGCGACAAGGCGCACACCCTGCACAGCATCCGCAAGGTGGTCTCGGGCGACGACGCCGTCACTCTGGACAAGGTGGCTGCCCTGTACGAAGGCGTGGTCGAGGCGGGCGTGCACCGGGCATCGAGCATCCGCGTGGCCGAAGCGGCCAAGGTCATCGAAAACACGCAGCGCGACCTGAACATCGCGCTGATGAACGAGCTGGCCATTATCTTTGACCGCATCGGCATCGACACCCTGGAAGTGCTGCAGGCGGCAGGCACGAAATGGAATTTTCTGCCATTTCGCCCAGGGCTGGTGGGCGGCCATTGCATCGGCGTCGACCCCTACTATTTGACGCACAAGGCGGAAATGCTGGGTTACCATCCGCATGTGATTCTGGCCGGGCGCCGCATCAATGACGGCATGGCCAAGTTCGTGGCGGAAAAAACCATCAAGGAAATGGTGCGCGCCGGTTTTAAACTGAAGGGCGCGCACGTGAATGTGCTGGGCCTGACCTTCAAGGAAAATTGCCCGGACTTGCGCAACTCAAAAGTGGTCGACATGATCCACGAACTGCAATCGTACGGCGTGCAGGTGCACGTGCACGACCCCGTCGCCGATGGCCGCGAAGCGCTGGAAGAATACGGCTTGGCGCTGGAAAGCTGGGACCAGCTGCCGCGGGCCGAGGCCATCATCAGCGCCGTCTCACACCAGGCCCTGCTGGCCCGCCCGCTGGCCGACTTCCAGGCCAAGGTGCTGGAGAACGGCTGCTTCATCGACATCAAGTCGCATTTCGACCCCCGCCCGCTGCAAGACGGCGGCCTGCACGTGTGGCGGCTGTGATGGCGGCCGACGCTGTCGATTCTGCAACCGACACGGCGCCTGGTGCGGCAGGCACGGCTGCCGGCGCGTACGCGCAAGCCTGCGCGCAGCTGGCCAGGGAACCGCGCCGCTGGCTAGTGACGGGCGTGGCCGGCTTCATCGGCTCGCACCTGCTGGAAACCTTGCTGCAACTGGGGCAAGAAGTGCGCGGCCTGGACAATTTTCTGACGGGCCACCGCCACAATCTGCAACAGGTGCGCGCCAGCGTGGGCGAAGCGGCGTGGCGGCGCTTCACCTTCGTCGAAGGCGATATTCGCGACCCGCAGGCGTGCGCGCGCGCGTGCGGCGCACCGGCGCAGGCCGCCAGCAGTGGCGACGGTGAGGCAGATGCTGGCGACAGCGGCAGTCTGGCCGGGAACGGCCGTGTAGAGACTGGCGAGCCGGTCGACTATGTGCTGCACCAGGCCGCGCTCGGTTCCGTCTCGCGTTCGCTGGAAGACCCGCTGCTATGCCATGCCGTCAATGTCAGCGGTTTCCTGAACATGCTGGCCGCCGCGCGCGACGCGGGCGTGCAACGTTTCGTGTACGCCGCGTCCAGCGCCACCTATGGCGACCACCCGGCCTTGCCGAAGGTGGAGCAGCACATCGGCGCCCCCCTGTCACCGTATGCCTTGAGTAAATATGTCAATGAGTTGTATGCGCAGGTGTACGCGCGCTGCTACGCCATGCAAACGGTGGGGCTGCGCTACTTCAATGTCTTCGGTCCGCGGCAAGATCCGCTGGGCGCCTACGCCGCCGTCATTCCCCGCTGGATTGCCGCCATGCTGGACAAGCAGGCCGTGTACATCCATGGCGACGGCGCCACCAGCCGCGACTTTTGCTTTGTGCATAATGCCGTGCAAGCCAACATTCTGGCCGCCACGCATGTCGATCCTGCAGCCGTGAACCAGGTCTACAACGTGGCCGTCAACGCCCGCACCAGCCTGACGCAGCTGCACGCCACCATGCAGCAGATCTTGCTGGTCACCCGCCCGCAGCACGTGCCGCTGGCGCCGCACTACGGCGAATTTCGCGCCGGCGACGTGCGCCATTCGCAAGCGGACATCGCCAAGGCGGCCCGCTTGCTGGGTTACGTACCCACGCACGACTTGGCGCAAGGATTGCATCAGACCATAGCTTGGTATGTGGCGCAGGCCGACCGGGCATGAGGTAAAAGCTGGTCGCACATCCGCTACGAGCTGGCCGCACCTGACGTACGCCCGCAGGCGGCCCGCATTGTGGCCCGCATAATCTATGTCCGATACTATTTCACACCGCCGCGATTGCCTGTCGCCTAGCGCTGCACGGACGGTGCTGGCGGTGTTGGCGGCTCGGGCGGCTCGGGCACGCCGTCGGTCTTGCTGTGGAGAACACGGGGTGTACCCCGGAAATCGGCCGTGTGCAGGGTGACGGGGCGGCGCCAGACGCGGCCGATATACGCCAGCACCTGTTCCGCGCGCTCCAGGTCGAGGCCGCGTCCATCACGCTGGTGATCGTGCTGCAGCACCAGGCTGCCGTCGTCGTTGAGCAGGGTGACGGCGATGCACGGCGCGCCATAATTGTATTTGGGCACCAGGATGGCTTCGCGGATGGCCCGCAAGTCGCGGCTGACCAGGCGCGTTTCGCCGTCGCGGCGGCTTTCATGCACGAACAGGCCCAGGCGGTCAGCCAGTTCCCCGTCCAGATAGTTGCGAATGAAGCTGTAATCGTCGTCGTCGCGGCAAATCTGGCGCGCCCGCGCCAGTCCTTCGCGCTCGATGATGTGTTCCCACATGCAAAAGCCCAGGTGATAGGGATTGACGGCCAGCGCCTGCTGGTGCTCGCCCGCGTAAGGGCGCACCACGTCCGAATGCGACTTGATGGCGGACAGATACAGTGCCGGGGGCAGGAAGTCGGCTTCGCGCAGCAGCCGCGCATGCCAGTACGAGGCCCAGCCTTCATTCATGATCTGGCAGGCGTACACGGGATAGAAGTAAAACGACTCTTCGCGCACGGCCAAAAAGATGTCGCGTTCCCAGTCGGCCAGCTCCGGCCCGTGTTGTGCGATGAACCACAGCAAGTCATACTCGGCTTGCGGCGGCACGAGCGGGTGCTGCGCCATGCGCTCTCTGGCCGCCTCGCGCGCCGCGAGCGTGGCCGCCTCACCGGGCAAGCGCCGATAGCGTTGTGTAAAGGGATCGTCTGCGGCGGCTTGCTTGCCCGCCACGCCGGCTGGCCCAGATGCTGCGGCATAGGGTGGGCGGTGCAGCTCGGCGTGGACATCCACATGCTGTTCCAGCGCCAGTGCGGCGTCGAGCACGGCTTCCACCTGCTCCTGCCCGTGCTGTTGCAGTGCCGTTTCGAGACGCCGCGCCCGCGCCGCGCTTTGTTCCAGGATGTGCTGGCCCGCCATGGCGCCGAAACGCAGGAACAGAGCATTGCGGCTGGCAAAGTCGGCGTGGCCCAGCACATGCGCCGTGACGAGTGTGTTTTCGGCCACGGAATTGTGTTCTGCCATGTAGGCATGGCAAGGGTCGCCGGGAAACATGACTTCGAAAATGTGCGAATTGCCCATCTTTTGATGCACGAGCTGATGGATGTAGCGCACGCCGAACGACCAATGGCGCATGCGCACGGGCAAGCCATAGATGGCGATCTCGGCCATGAAACTGTCCGGCACCAGTTCGAACTCGACAGGGGGAAATGCCAGGCCCAGTTCCCGTGCCAATGCTTCGATGCGCGCAGCGTAGCCGTCCAGGCCCAATGTTTCTGCCTTGTCTGCCTTGTCTGTCGCGTTGCCGTGCAACGGTGCATCTGGTTGCATCATGGCGCCTCCTGCGTGTCGGCCGCCTCGTGCTGGAAAAAGGTGCGGATGGCCGCCCACACATCGTCGGTCCTGCTGAGGATGCTGCTGTGCAAGGGCAAGCCCCGCCGTTCGTGCTCGGCGCACAGGCTGTGCATTTCCGTTTCCAGGCTGCGCGGCACGCCGGGCAAGGTTTCCACATAGCCCATATAGCTGAGCAAGGCGGCCAGGTCGCCCAGAGCCAGGCTGGCCGCCCCCCGGTCTTCGCTGAAATTTTCGCCATCCGAGGCATAGAACAGGTAGGCGTTATAGCGCCCCGGTGCATAGTGCTCTTGCAGCAGCTCGCGGCTCAGGCGAAGGGCGCTGGACGCCATGGTGCCGCCTATGCCATTGACCTGGAAAAATTCGGCTTCGGAAAATTCCCAGGCGCGCGTCGTATGGGCGATGAAGCGCGTTTCCACGCGCGCATACCTGCGCCGCAAGCCCTGCAAGGCAAAGAAAAAGAAGGATTTGGCCAACTTGCGCTCGGCTTGCGCCATGCTGGCCGACACGTCCAGCACGAAAAAAACGACGGCATTCGTGCTGGGCCGGGGCTGTGGCAGCACCTGGCGGTAACGCAAGTCATCATTGGTGAAGGGCACGGGCTGCGTTTGCACCGCGCGCCGCTTGATCGCTTCCTTGACGGTGCGGCGTCGGTCCAGGCGCGAACGGGCGCCATGCCGATCCAGGCCGCTGCGTACCAGCCGCACGTCGTCGATCACGCCCAGGTGACGCGGCTTCAGGTGTGGCAAGTCGAAGGCTTCCCATAGCCAGTCGAGTATGTCGTCGATGGGAAACTCCAGCAGCAGGCGCACCGCCCCCTCGCCATCGCCGCCTGGCGCCCCGGCCTCGCCCGTGGCGGCGGGGTGCGCCGCGCGCAGAAGATCGCCGGGCCGGCCTTCACCCTGGCCTGCCCCCACGCTGTTGCGCGCGGGCGCCAGGCGAAAACGTGCATGTTCGAGCAGGTGCATGGGTACGCGCACCGTGCGCTGCTGGGGGCCGCCGATCAGGTCAGGCATGGCGATCAGCTCGGGCAAGTGCGCCTGCACGGCTTCGCGCACTATCTGGTTGTGGCGCAGCCAGTCGCGCGCGCCGCGCGAGAACAGCGCGTACCAGGGCTGGGCCAGGGCAGACGCGGAGGAAGCTGGCGAGGTTGTGGCGGACATGGCTATTCCTGCGCCAGCAAGGTGGTGACGTAATTGAGCGCTTCGCGCGCGCTATGGACGTCATAGCCATATTCGTCGACCAGGCGCTGCTCGACGGCGGAAATCCTGGCCCGCACGTCGTCGTCGGGGCGCTTGGCCGAGTCAACCAGGCGCAGCACGTCGCGCCGCTGCTCGAACAGATATTGCTGGACGGCATCATGCAATTGCGCATGGCTGGCCAGGCCAAAGGCCTCGCCCCGCTTGAACGCGCTCATGGCCTTGCGCACCACTTCTTGCCGGAAGGACTGCTTGCCAGAGTCGCTGATGTGGATTTTTTCTTCCACGGCGCGCAGGAAGCGTTCGTCGGGGCGGCGTTCTTCGCTGGTGATGGGATCGCGGATCTGGCGGTTGTCGAGCATGGCTTCGACTTCATCGAGATATTTGCTTAGCAAGTCCTGTGCTTCTTGCTCGAACGACACGAACAGGGCCTTGTGCACGTCGGCTTTGACCCAGCGGTTATAGAAGTCCTTGCGCGTGAGCACCAGGTAATCGACCCACTGACGCTTGCGCCGCGGTTCGATGCGCGCATCGTTTTCGATGCCATCCTTCAGGGCCAGCAGCACGTCCATGGTGGAGAGGCTGTTGCGTTGGGCGGAAATGATGGCGTGCGACAGGGCATTGATGACGAAACGGGGCGACACGCCCGACAAGCCTTCGTCGGGCGACTTGTCGCGCTCGCGCAAGCGGCGGATGTCGGCATGCTGCAAGTCGCCGACGTCTTCGTCTGCAACCACGCGCAGTTTCTTGACCAGCTCGGCTTCCTTGTCCTCGCCCTCGGGCAAGCGGCTGAGGATGGCGAACACGGCCGCCGCATGCAGCACGTGCGGATCGAGGTGCACGTCGCGAAAGGCGGGCGCGGCAGCCAGGATCAGCTTGCGGTAGATGCGTGCTTCTTCGCGGTAATTGAGCGTATACGGCACTTGTACGATGACCATGCGGTCGAGCAGCGCCTCGTTCTCGCTTTCTTGCAGGAATTTGCGAAATTCGGCCAGATTCGTGTGCGCGAGGATGGTTTCATCGAGGTAAATCAAGGGAAAACGTGAGACCTTGACATTTTTTTCCTGCGTTAACGTCAGCAGCAGGTACAGGAATTCACGCTTGACCTTGAGGATCTCAATCATTTCCAGCATGCCGCGGCTGGCCGCATACACGGCGCCGGACCACGACCACGCGCGCGGATCGCCTTCATCACCGTACTGCGCCACTTTCGACAGGTCGACGGAACCCACAAGATCGGCCAGGTCGGCCGTGGTAGGGTCGTGCGGCGCATACGTGCCGATGCCGCAGCGGCCCGCCTCGGACAGGTGGATGCGCTCGACGGGCATGCGCAGGAAGTCGCCCGCGTACTGTTCTTCCAGGCGGGCGCGGCAATGAGGGCACAGTTCGCCATGCAGCTCGGCATCATAGCTGGCGCGAAAGTCGGCGCGCATGCTGTGCGGCACCAGGTGCAGCGGCGATTCGTGCACGGGACAGCCGGCGATGCCGTACAGCGCGCCTTCGCTGCTGTGGCTGTATTCCTCCAGCCCACGCTTGAGCAGGATCACCAGGGTCGATTTGCCGCCCGATGGCGGGCCCAGCAACAGCAACATGCGCCGGCCCACCTCGGAGCCAGCGGCGGCCGCCTTGAAGTAGGCGGCGACCCGGTCGATCGCCTCGTCGATGCCGAACAGCTCGTCGTCGAACAGGCGGCAGCGGAAGCGTCCGCTGTCATCGGTCCGGCCGTTCCCGCGCATCATGTCCCACAGGTACTGGTGCGCGCTGCGCGTCAGCAGGGCCGCGCGGCCGGGCAGGATTTGTTCGATGAAGTCGGCAAAACTGCCGCGCCAGGGGCTGATGCGGTGTTTTTCCGCCCAGGCCGCCATGCCGTGCATAAAACCGGCATGCTGGCCCGCGGCGCTACCGGCGTCTCTCGTGTTGTCGCCCGCTGACGCCGCTGCCGCAGGCGCGTCGTCGTCGGATTGGCGTGTCATACCAGGGCTCGTCATTGTTTCCCCATCCATACCGTTGCTGGCGTTGCTAACCTTGCTGCCGTGGAACAGGCCTAGTTCCAGCCTGTTGGCCCAGTATACGGCGGCGCCTCTGCCCGCACGCCTGATCTCGCTCAACCTTGACGAGGGAACTATTTTTGCCCCCGTTGGCGCAGGGCGGCCACGCACCTGCGCAGTTCAATCCAGATCAATACCGGCCGGCGCGGCCCGTCCACACTGGTGGTTCGCAACGACCCACGAGGAGAACATGATGATAGGCAACGAGAACGGTTTCAGCGCCCCACCGGGCAGCAGCGGCAGGGGACAAAGCGCGGATGATGAAGAGGCCATCGGCCAATTTTCCGTCCCCGGCGAAGACGACACTACGATCGAGAGCGCATCCGTCTCGGACGTGCCCGATGCCTTGAGCGGCGTCAGCATGGAATTGCTGGAAATCAAGCGCAGCATCGAAGACGGCATGCGCCAGTCCATTTCCCAGGCGGGCGGCGTGCGCGCCGCCGATGCCTTCAGCGACGGCGGCAATATCCAGGGCGTGTCCATCGGCCTGGGCGAGGGCGCCAGCGACAGCTCGTCTGGCGAGCCGGGCTTGCCAGCGCTGACCCTGTATGTGGCCGAACCCACTTCCGTCGACCGCGCCAAGGCCGCCATCGTGGGGGCCATGGGCGTGCGCGCCGTGGCCAGCGACAGGGTGCCCGTCAACATCGTCGTTACGGGCGTGATCGACGCGCAGCCGCACCGTTTCCGCCTGCGTCCGGCGCCGGGCGGCGTCTCGGTCGGACATTTCCGCATCACGGCCGGCACCATCGGCTGCCTGGCCGTGGGACGCAGCGCACCGCGCAACGGCCGCTTGATGATTCTTAGCAATAATCACGTGCTGGCCAATTCCAACGGCGGCGTGTTCAACGACTGCATCGTGCAGCCGGGCCCCATCGACGGTGGCCGCTGCCCGCAAGACCAGGTGGCCGTGCTCGAGCGTTTTGTGCCCATCAATTTCAGCGGCGGCGTCAATTTTGTCGATTGCGCCACTGGCTGGGCCTGGCCAGACCGCGTGCGTCCCGAACTCGTCTACCTGAGCGGCGGCGTGCCGGCCTATTTCCGCATCAGCAATGCGCTGGTGGCGCCCGCGCTGGGCATGATGGTCGGCAAATCCGGACGCACGACGCAATTGACGCAGGGCCGCATCACGGGGCTG
The DNA here is from genome assembly GCF_051380935.1 of Janthinobacterium algoris. NCBI lineage: Bacteria > Pseudomonadati > Pseudomonadota > Betaproteobacteria > Burkholderiales > Oxalobacteraceae > Janthinobacterium > Janthinobacterium algoris. The sequence continues at coordinate 34,388 of NZ_JBNYXZ010000024.1, forward strand.
GGCGCCACCATCAACGTCAATTATGGCGGCGGCAGGATCGCGCTGTTCCAGGACCAGATCGCCATTACGGGCGTCAGCGGGGCATTCAGCGCGGGCGGCGACTCCGGCTCATCCATCTGGACCTGGAACCAGCAGCGCAATCCCGTCGGTCTGCTGTTTGCCGGCGGCGGCAATATCACCTTTGCCAACCAGATGCGGCGCGTGGTGGTGGCGCTCGACATCAATTTGTACACCTGAGTGCTGACGTAGCCAACGGCCGCAGAAAACGGCGCGGCGGCGTGATGCTTCCTTGCACTGCGCCGCCTTTTGCACGATGATGATAGGGTCAGGCGTGGCTGCCATGCATGGCTTGGCGGGCAAGAGGCGCTGCCGTGTCTCCTTGTTCCACGCGTGCCATGGGCAGCATCAGGAGGATGTGTCATGTCAAATAGTAAATTTGTATCAGCGCCATACGCCGTCTTCGAGGATGCGGCCATGCCGTATTTGCCAGACGAGACCGTTGGCTACGCTCATGCCGCACCGCCGCCTGGCCGGCTGGAAGCGGCAAAGCGGCGCAACGAGCGGGCCCTGATGGCGATCGATGGGGTCGAAGGCGTCAGCCTGGGGCAGACTGCCATCGGCGGGGAAGCCCTCGTCGTGTATCTGCGCGATGCGTCCGTCAAGCGGCGCGTGCCGTCGCAGGTCGATGGCTATCCGGTGGAAACGAGCATCACGGGCCAGATCGATATCCAGCGCTGATAGGCAAGCGGGCCTGGCGCCCAGTCCTGCCTGCCGCAGAGTGCTGCGGCGGCAAGCCTGTTGCCAGGCCTTCCGGTCGTCTATCCGCCAGCTTTTTTCAGCCGGCCCAACTTCCGGCCCAACTTCCGGCCTTCCTTCCGCCCCAACTTCCAGCCTTACTTGCTCAGACGTGCAATCGCTTCGGCCACGCCCGCGCCGTAGGCGGGCTCGCACAGGGTGCAGTTGCCAATGTGGCGTTGCTTGACTTGCTCCGAGGCGCCCGAGATGGCGCGCGCCGTGTTGTCGAACAATACTTGCTGCTGTGCCGAGGTCATCAGGCGGAACAAGGCGCGCGGCTGCGAATAGTAATCCTCGTCAACGCGATGGTTCCAGTGGTCGGCTGCGCCTTCCAGGCTCAGCGGCGGTTCGCGGAAATCGGGCTGCTCGGCCCATTCCTGCTCGCTGTTCGGTTCATAGCCCAGGGTACCGCCCTGGTTGCCGTCGACGCGCATCTGGCCATCGCGGTGGTAGCTGTGGAACGGACATTTCGGCGCGTTGACGGGGATATGGCTGTGGTTGACACCGAGGCGGTAGCGCTGCGCGTCGCCATACGAGAATAAGCGGCCTTGCAGCATCTTGTCCGGTGAAAAGCTGATGCCGGGCACCACATTGGCCGGATTGAAGGCCGCTTGCTCCACTTCCGCGAAGTGGTTGTCGGCATTGCGGTTCAGTTCCAGCACGCCCACCTCGATCAGCGGATAGTCGCCGTGCGGCCACACTTTCGACAGGTCGAAGGGGTTGAGGTGATACGTGCCTGCCTCTTTTTCCGGCATGATCTGCACGTACAGGGTCCAGCGGGGGAAATCTTTGTTTTCGATGCTTTCGTACAGGTCGCGGTGCGAACTTTCGCGGTCCTTGCCCACCAGCGCCTCGGCTTCGGCATCCGTCAGGTTTTGTATCCCTTGCTGGGTTTTAAAGGTGAACTTGACCCAGAAACGCTCGTTTTGCGCATTCAGGAAGCTGAAGGTATGGCTGCCAAAACCGTGCATGTGGCGGAAACTGCGCGGCAAGCCGCGGTCGCTCATCACCACCGTCACCTGGTGCAGCGCTTCGGGCAGCGAGGTCCAGAAATCCCAGTTGCTGTTGGCGCTGCGCAAGCCCGTGCGCGGGTCGCGCTTGATGGCGTGATTTAAATCGGGGAATTTCAACGGGTCGCGCATGAAGAAGACGGGCGTATTGTTGCCGACCAAATCCCAATTGCCTTCTTCCGTGTAGAACTTCAGGGCAAAGCCGCGGATATCGCGTTCCGCATCCGCCGCGCCCCGTTCGCCAGCCACCGTGGAAAAGCGCGCGAACATGGGCGTTTGCTTGCCCACGGCGCCAAAAATCTTCGCCCGCGTGTAGCGCGTGATGTCGTGCGTGACGGTAAACGTGCCATGCGCACCGGAACCCTTGGCATGCATGCGGCGCTCGGGGATGACTTCTCGGTCGAAGTGGGCCAGTTTTTCCAGGAACCACACATCTTGCAGCAGGGCAGGGCCGCGAGGGCCGGCCGTCTGGATGTTCTGGTTGTCGACAACAGGCGCGCCAAAGGCGGTGGTCAGCTTTTTCATTGGACTCTTTCTTTCATGGCTAGGCAGAGCAATGGACGCACCGGCGCTACTCAAACACTGGCTGGGTTGAATGAATACTCACTGGGGCTGGTCCAGAGTAAAATTTCTAAAATGCAAACCAGTGTAAACCTTTTCCTGCTGGACAGCAGGCCACTCCGCCTGCGCAAGCTCAAGCGGTGCGCTTGCATCATAACTGCTGAGTCACTGCCGGCCTCACACGCTTGCAAGTTGCATGTATATAAAGGCTGGCTTCGATCGCGCCACTGGCCTTTTGTCCAGGTTATACAACCCAGTTTTTAAAACTTGTTCCAGTTATTATGCCGGTGTTCCGTCGCTTCCTTCATCAAGTGGCCCGCGCGCAGGGCGTCGTCGGCTTGCACCGTCATGGCCAGCTCCTGGATGGCGGGCGGGTAGTCGTGGTGCGCCGCTTCTTCCAGCAATGCATGGGCCTTGACCTGGTCACGTGGCACGCCGCGGCCTTCGCGGTAGGCGTTGTACAGCAGGAACATGGCGTGTGGATTGCCCAGTTCGCTCGATGTTTCCAGCCAGCGGGCCGCTATCACGGGATCTTGCGGCATGCCTTCGCCGTTGGCTGCCAGCAGGCCCAGCATCAAGGCCGACTTCGCATGGCCTTGCTGCGCCGCTTGCCTGTACCACAGCCAGGCTTGGGCTGGCGTGGCCGCGCGCAACATCTGGCCCAGCTCGAAGGCCGCTTCCGTGTCACCGGCGCGGGCCGCCTGTTCGAATAGACTCAGCGCCTCGGCGCGGCGTTCCGGACGAAGCTGGTAAATCAACGCCAGTTCGCGCTCGGCGACGGGCATGTCCTTGCCTGCCCAGCTGCGCACGCGGCGCTCGGCTTGGTGGTCGCCCGCCTGGCGCGCCTGCATGGCGACGGCTTCGATTTCGGCTGCCGTGGGCGGTGGCGACGACTGGCAGGCGGCCAGGGCAGCGGCCAGCACGACGGCGGGCAGGGAGAGTGCGTGTTTCATCGGGATCACCTTGCTAAATGAGGGGCCGGAACAGCAGCAGTTCCGGCCCATGGGCTTTATTTGCTCAGGTCGATGCGGTACTTGGCGAAACCGCTGGCGTCGAGGCCGCCTTCGGCCGCCACGTTGGCGATGCCGCTGCCTTGCGCCAGCGCCAGGTGACCGGGCGCCGAGCGCAGGATCACGGGACCGGCCGTGGCCGTCTTGACGAAGCTCCAGCTGCGCGCGCTGCCATTCGCCGCCAGGGTCACCTTGCCGCCCTTGGTGCTGAGCGACGCCAGGTAATTGCTGACCACGGCCTGGTTCGCATCGGGCGACTTGATGATGGTCTTGCTGCCATCGATGCCAGGCACGGCGCCACCGCCACCGGCGCGATAGTCATTGGTAGCAACGATGAAATCATCGCCATCGGCCACGGGCGCGCCCTTGTACGTGAGATTGACGATGCGGCTGCCCGGCTTTTTCGTCACGTCGATCTGGTACGTGAGGGCATTGTTTTCCGCATAGAACACGTCATAGTTATAGATCGTGCCATACGATGGCACCAGGTCCTGCTCGGCAGTACTGGCTGGGTCGATCTGGTTGAACTGCTTGGCCGACGTTTCCAGCCAGGCCTTTAAGTCCGAACCCTTGATCTTCACGGCTTGCAGGTTGTTATTGCTATATAAATACAAATCGCCCGGATTGCGCACTTGCAAGCCGATTGGCGCGGCCGGCGTCGCGCCCGCGGCCACGTCCGTAAAGTCCGATGGCCCGTTGCGACCCGCCTTGAACGGCGCGCTGCACGAAATGACGGGGATATTCTTGTAGCTGGACAGGGTCGCATCCGTGCTGGTGGCGATGAAGTTCTTCACGTAGTCCAGCTGCGCCTGGTTCACCAGCTGGATGGCGCTCACGTCGCCCACCAGCGCGAAGTAGGCCGACATCTCGAAATCCGTGCTGATACCCAGCGGCTGCTTGGCGTAGGCGATGGTGGCTGCGTGCTCGGTGGCCACCAGCGGCGCGATGGCCGGGTCGGCTTTCACCAGGGTCTTGCCATCCGTGTACTTGAAGCCGCGCGATTCCACCGTCGTCTTGGCCGGCTGTACTACCCATCGCCCGCCCTGATACACCATCGTCAGCTTGATGATGCCCAGGCGGCGGCCCCAGCTTTGCGCCATGACGGTCGGCACGCCATTCACGAAGCCCTTTTCGGCGTCGATCTTCGCGCTGGCGGGGAATGCGGCAAACGAGGCGTCCAGCGCGGCCGCGCCGTCTTCCTTGCCTTTCGGGAAGATCAGGTGCGAATGGCCGATCATCAACGCATCGATGCCCGTGCTGGTCAGGTGATAGCTGCCATTTTCCATCTTCGGGCTATAGGCGCTCGTGTCCAGGCCGCCATGCGACAGGGCCACGACGAGGTCGGCACCTTTGTTGCGCAATTCCGGCACATATTGTTTCGCCGCTTCCTGTACGCCCGTCACGCTGACCTTGCCAGCGAGCACTTTCTGATCCCATTCGAGGATTTGCGGCGGCACAAAGCTCAGCACGCCGACATTGATCTTCACGGTCAGCTTGCTGCCATCGGGCGCCGTGGCGGCGAAATCGCGGGGCAGCAGGGTGTAGGGCTGGAAGATAGGCTTGCCGCTGGACACGCCGACGACATTGCTCAGCACGGAAGGGAAGGCGGGCGCGCCGCAGGTACCCGTCGGCTTGGCCACGCCGGGAATGCCGAAATCCGTGTTGGTGATCTGGCTCAGGTAGGCCAGTCCATAGTTGAACTCATGGTTGCCCATGCCGCCCGCATCGTATTTCAGCGCGTTCATGGCCTTGTGCACGGCCAGGGTGCCGGAGCAGGGCACGGGCGCGGCCACGGCTTGCAGGTCGGCCAGCAGGGTGCCCTGGATGACGTCGCCATCGTCGAGCAAGACGTTGTTCGGATTTTCCGCGCGCGCCGCCTGGATCAGCGTGGAGGTGCGCTCCAGGCCCAGGCTGGTGTCTTCGGCCAGCGCGTAATAGTTGTAACTGAGGACGTTCGAGTGGATATCGGTAGTTTCCAGCAAGGCCACGCTAACTGTCGTGCCCTCGGGAATGGCCGGTGCCGTGTTTGAACTGCCGTTGCAACCGACGAGACCCGCACTTGCCAGCGCCGCCAGCATGACCCAATTTGTTTTCATTACCGCCCTCGGAGAGATTCAAAGGACGCGACTGTAACGCCGCCATATGACGCGGCGATGACAGCCGTGCAAGGCGCATGGATTCACGCTGCCGCGCCATGGGGCGACTGCGCATCAATGCGCCGGCAGCTTTTTCAGCACTTCATTGCTAAAGTAAGGCTCGTCTTCTACCCAGAAAATATAGTCCAGGCCCAAATAATTGCGGGCGAAATCGAGCACATCTTCGACTGAATTTTTTTTCTTGGTATGGGGATTGATCTGACGCAAGTTGCCATCTTGTACAGCCATGCCTTTGACCAGGTTAGCCGGGTAGTCCTTGATAAAGCCGTAGCTCTGTCCCATATGGCTTTTCCGATATGGCATCAGGTCAGGACCGCCCACGCCCATATGCAACGTTTGCGCTTGCGCAAACAGGCTGCGCATATAGCCCTTGTCGGTCCACGGCAGCCATTCGCCCGGCAGAAAGTTTAAATACACCATGGTGGTGGTGTGGGGAAAGGCGCCGGCCAGCACCCGCATGTTTTCCTTGATGGCATCGACATACTGTTGCGGCTTAAAATCATCGGGGAAAATCGTATTTCCCTTGCTATCCTCGACGCCGATGTCGATCGAGCTTTCGCTGAAATTAATGCCCTCGATTTTCCCGTCGAATTCCTTGCCAAGCGCCCGTATCAAGCGTTGATAGCGCTCGCGTACCGGCGCTTCCCACATCTTTGGCGACCAGCCGTATTCATCATCCGTCACCGGCTTATTCGGGTCGCGTTCCGGCGCCGAAAGCATGCTTTGCTTGAGGATGCCGCCCTGGTAACGGGGATCACTGAGCAAATAGGCCGGCACATTATGGCGTGGCGTGAATGATTTTTCCTGCAGTTGTATCCACAGCTTTTTCCCGATTGAATCGAGATAGGCGATGTCGTGGTGGATCGCCGCAAAATCATAACGGTCCTGTTCCGGCTCCAGGCTGCGCCATGTGTACACGATTTGCGCGCCGCTGAAGCGCGGATCGCTTAACGCTTTATCCGAGGTGATGTTTTCCCCGTTCAGTTCGCGGTGATTAAAGTAAATATAGTGCTTGATCGGGTTTTTTATTTCCGCGGCAATGGCACTGCCCATCATCAAAATAAGTAATGCAAGAAACATTGTATGGCTGCGTAAGATCATCGATTCCTTGGTACCTGTGAGAATTTAACTGTTCAGCCGCCAGGCGCTTGCTTCGATAGCGTGGCCGGCGCAATCCCACTGTAGCACGTCAGGCATGCGCTGCCCAACGCCTGCGCGGCGTATCGCCATAGGCGAGCAAAGCGAGGTGGAGCATGGATTTTTCTTTTTAAGATGGCGCGTAAAGATTGCCAAGATTGCCGAGCAAATGCAAGTGAGTTGCATTATAATTTAAAAATGCAATCAACTTGCATTGAAGTCGACCATACGAACTCATCAACCCCAAGGATTACCCATGACCCAGCGCAAACTCCCCGTCACCGTCCTGTCCGGCTTTCTTGGCGCCGGCAAGACCACCTTGCTCAACCACATATTGCGCAACCGCGAAGGCAAGCGCGTGGCCGTCATCGTCAATGACATGAGCGAAGTCAATATCGATGCCTCGCTGGTCAAGGACAGCGCCGAGGCGGCTGGCGCGGCCCTGTCGCGCACGGAAGAAAAACTCGTGGAAATGTCGAATGGCTGCATCTGCTGCACCTTGCGCGACGATTTACTGCTGGAAGTGCGGCGCCTGGCCTTTGAGGACCGCTTCGATTACTTGCTGATCGAATCGACGGGCGTGGGCGAGCCGATGCCCGTGGCCGCCACCTTCGACTTCGAGGATGAGCACGGCGACAGCCTGAACGACGTAGCGCGCATCGACTGCATGGTCACCGTGGTCGACTGCGCCAACTTGCTGGCGGATTTTCATAGCGAAGACAGCCTGGAACAGCGCGGTGAAATCGCGGGCGAGGGCGACGACCGCCAACTGGCCAACTTACTGACGGAACAGATCGAGTTTGCCAATGTCATCGTCCTCAACAAGGTCGACATGGTCGATGCGGCTGAGCGCCTGCGCGTGCTGGCCATCCTCAAGGCCTTGAATCCAGGCGCGCGCATCATCGAAACCAACCAGTCCGTCGTGCCGCTCGACGCCATCTTGGGCACGAACTTGTTCGACCTGGAGCAGGCGGCCAGTATGCCGGGCTGGGCGCAAGAACTGGCCGGCAGCCACACGCCGGAGACGGAAACGTATGGCATCGCCAGCTTCGTTTACCGGGCGAAAGAGCCATTCCACGCACAGCGCTTGCACGATTACATTGCACAGCCGATCAAGGGTGTGGTGCGCAGCAAGGGCTATTTCTGGTTGGCCAGCCGCCCCGAATGGGTGGCCAGCCTGTCCGGCGTGGGCAAGCTGATGAATATCGAACCCGTGGGCCTGCGGTGGGCGTCCGTGCCGAAGGAGCGCTGGCCCACGGATGCGGCCTCGCTGGCGGAAGTAAAAGCGGGCTGGAGTGAACCGTACGGCGACCGCTATCAGGAGCTCGTCTTCATCGGCCAGGACATGGACCAGGCCGCGATCGAAGCGGACTTGAAAAAATGTCAACTCAACTATACGGAAACGCGCCAGGGCATGGCCGCCTGGCGCAAGCTGCCCGACCCGTTTCCCCAGTGGCAGCGCATGGAAGAACTGGAAGACTAACCTTGAACAGGAACACACTATGACAGAACTGATCCCCGTCACCATCATTACGGGTTTTCTCGGCAGCGGGAAAACCACCTTGCTCAAGCGCATATTGCAGGGCGATCACGGCGTGCGCATCGCCGTGATCGAAAATGAATTCGCCGCCGAGAGCATCGACCATGGCTTGCTGGTGCAGGATAGTGACGAGCAGATTGTGGAAATGAACAATGGTTGCATCTGCTGCAGCGTGCGCGGCGACCTGATCCGCATCCTCGGCGAGCTGCACGCCAAACGCGCAGCGGGGACGATCGCCTTCGACCACGTGATCATCGAAACGACAGGCCTGGCCGCGCCTGGTCCCGTGGCGCAAACCTTCTTTGCGGAGCCGTCAATCAGCGAGCGCTACATGCTCGACGCCATCCTGCCGGTGGTCGATGCGTGCCACGCGCAGCAGCAACTGACGGCACACAAGGAAGCGCAGGAGCAGGTGGGCTTTGCCGACCGCATCCTGTTGTCGAAGACGGATCTGGTCAGCAAGGACGAGCTGGCCGCGCTGCGCCAGCGGCTGGTCGCCATCAATGGCCGCGCCAGCCTACAGAAAGTGCGTTTTGGCAATGTACCACTGCGCGACATTTTGAACATTCGCGGCTTCAACTTGAACGCCATCGTCGAGTTGGAGCCAGATTTCCTGGGAGAACTGGGCCACCGCCACGGCGACGGCGTGCAATCGTTCGTGTACCACCAGTCCCAGCCGCTCGATTTGCTGCAGGTGGAAAACTTTCTTGATGCCGTGGTGCAGCTGTTTGGCACCCAGCTGATGCGCTACAAGGGCATTTTGTATGTTGCCGACTTGCCATGCCGCGCCGTCTTCCAGGGTGTGCACATGTTGATGGGTTCGGAACTGGGCGCGCCGTGGCGCGACGGCGAGACGCGCGCCAGCAAGATCATTTTCATCGGCCGCGACTTGCCGCAGGAGATGCTGACGCGGGGCCTGGACCGCAGCGTGACTACGGTGACTACGCTGGCCAAGGTGGACAGTCTGGCCGAGGTGGCCGCATGAGTGTGGAAGCGGGCTTGCCCGCCCTGGCGCTGATTTTTCTGCTCGGCATGCGGCATGGTTTGGAGCCGGACCACCTGGCCGCCGTCGATGGCCTGACCCTGCGTAGCCAATCGGCCCATCCGCGCTGGGCGCCGTGGATGGGCGCGCTGTTTGCACTGGGGCATGGCATCTGCGTGCTGGCCATCGTGGCCGTGGCCGCGCTAGCTTCGCGGCAATTCACACCCTCGGAAGCCCTGTTTGGCTGGCTGGAGTGGCTGCCCATCGCCTTGCTGCTGCTCATCGCCGGCATGAATGCGCGCAGCTTGCTGGCCGGCGCGCAGCTGGCCGAGGTACGCGGCCGGCTGCTGCCAAGGTGGCTGCGCGGTGTGTCCGGTCCGCTGGCCGCCGTCCTTGTCGGCATGCTGTTCGCGCTGGTCTTCGACACGGCCCTGCAGGCGGCCGCCTGGGGCTATGCGGCCGTCGCGCTCGGCGGCATGGGGCCGGCCTTGCTCACAGGCATGGTGTTTGCCGTGGGCATGGGCGTGACGGATACCTTCGATGGCTGGGTCACGGCAAAGGTCATGCGCACCGGCAAGATGGATATCGTGCGCGCCTTCCGGCGCCGCCTGGGCTGGCCCATCGTTGCCATCTGCGTGGCCATGGCCGCCTGCATGGCCGCCGGCAAGCTGGAGCCTGCATGGTCGCTGCCGGAAAGCTGGACGGCGGCGCTGGGCGCGGCCATGGTGCTGCTGATGGCGGCCCTGTACGGCTGGACTTTGCATGGCTTGCGCCGCGTGCGTGAGGGAAGGGCGTGGATATCATGAAAAAAACTGCCGAGTCCTCCCATGCCCGCATCCGCTAAGCTCGATGCGTGTCGGCGACTTGTTTTATGACGAGCATCACCTGGCCTTGCTGCTCAGCTGATGTTTTCAGCTGAAGTTTCGGAAAGTTATTTGCAGTGCGGGCACAGGCCCTTGATCAGATAATCGACTTCGCCGCCGCTGAAGCCTTCCGGCAAGAGCACGGGCGGGGGCAGCTTGACTTCATTGAAACAGGTGACGTTCGCGCATTTGGTGCACTGGAAGTGCGCGTGTTCGTGCGCCTGGTGGCCGGCGCCCGCGCTGAAGCGCCATACCTGGTCGGCGCCCGCGATGCGGTGCACCAGTGCATTTTCCGTCAGCCATTCCAGCACCCGGTACAGCGTGACGGAATCGATATCGCTGTCCTGCGACAGCGCCTGCTGGATTTCATGGTGGGTCAGCGAACGGCTTTGCGCCATTAAAAAGTCGAGCACCTTCACGCGCGTCTTGGTGACGCGGGCGTTGGTGTTGCGGATCAGCGATTCGGCTTGCGGTGTAGAAGATGATGTCAACATGATAGGCCTGCTTGCGGGGGATCGGCTGGCGGCGTCATCGCCGTGCCTGTTGCCACCCTATGGGGCGTATCTTAGCATGCGTGCTCACAAGCATGAAGCCGTGTCATGCTTTGAACGTCCAATAGCGGCCGGCGAGCGTATCGACGGGGTCGAGAAAGCGCTGGTCCGCGCGCGCCTGGTTGCGTATCAAATAGAACATGTCGGACAGGGCCGAGCGCTTTTCCGCGAAATACGCGTGTTTCATGAAGCTGGTGTCCACCCCGGTGGCGTCGATGGTTTCCACGCCCGCCACGATCAGCATGCCGGCGCCGCTGTCGCCCGCGCGCGGGTAGCCGTGCACGGCTTTCGAGGCGGCCAGCGCCAAGTCTTGCGACGAAGCATACAGGGTCACGGGGTTACGCGCGCCGGCCAGTTTCGGCGCGATATCGTGTTGGAAGACGGCCGCGTCGATGTCGGGCGCGGACAGGATGATTTCCGTGATCTTTTGCGCCAGCTGCGGCTGCGTGGCCAGCAAGTCGGCCACGGCGCGCGCCAGCCCGCGGCTACCCATGCTGTGTCCCACCAGATACACTTGCGCCGCCTCGGTGCTGGCGAGAAAGTCGGCCAGGAAGGCCGTGATATGGGGTGTGCTCCACTCGATATTGTTTTCATCGACGGTGTAGCCGGCCAGGTCGCCCAGTGATGGCCAGCTGTAAAAGACGGGCGCGCCGTCAAAGCCCAGGTCGTAGGCCATTTGTCCCGTGCGCCGCGCCGCATCCTCGAAACTCACGTTATACCCATGCACAAAGACAAAGGCGCTCTTGGCGGCCGAGGCGCGTACTTGCGTCTTTAATGCCGCAAAAAAATGCTCGCGGTCTTGTACCTCGGCATCGAGCAGCACCACGTGCTTGGCCGGGTCGTCGCGAAATTCCAGGCGCCACAGCGACGGTGATTCCAGCTGGCCCATGCGGTGGTCGCGGGGGATGCTGATGTCGCAACTGCCATAGCTGAGCGGGCCATCGCCACCCAGGATATTGCGTTCGCTGCTGAAGCGCTGCGCCGGCGGCTTGCCCACGTCGCGCTGGCGGTCCGTGGCGAAATACACTTTCACGACGGCATAGTTCGAGACGATTACGCTTTTATCGGTCGGGGCGGGCACGCTTTCCACTTCGGGGAGCTGGGGCAAAGGCCGCTGCAGCGCGCCGAGCAAGCCTTGCGCGACAAACAGGGTTTCCATGTCGTCCGACACCTTTGCCGTGGACAGGGCGGCCGACAGGGCCAGTTGCAGCTGAGGTTGGTCAGGCTCGGCTTCCAGCGCGGCGATGGCGGCCAGGATGGCGGCGGCACTGTCGAACTTGGCGATGGCCAGCTTGAGCCTTCGAAAATGGCTGGCGACGGCCTCGGGCGCATGGCCGCGCGCGCCATGTCCGATGGCCGCCACGACGGCGGAAGTGATCAAGTCCATGCGCCACCTGCCTTTCAAGTCAATCTGGATTAAATGTCAACCCATATTGCCATAAAAGTACGCGCAAAGCGACTTGTCCAGCACCGCGCGCAGGCGGTGCGCGGCAGATCAATGTTGCTTGTCGTCGCTGAACTGCTGCGCCAGCGATTGCAATGGCGCCACCGTCAGGCCGCCGCGACTCACGTGTTCGGGGATGGCCACGCGCACGGGCTTGCTGTGCATATTGCTTGAGGACAGCACGTTCGTGGTGGTTTCCGGCGCCGCATTCCACACGGGATCGACGATGCCTTCGAACACATGTTTCAATTGCTCGCCCCAGGTGTCGCGGATCATGCGGAAATACTGGTTCTTTTCATCGATGGTGACGAAGCGCGTGACGGCCAGGCTGCCTGTCTCGTATACGAGCAAATCGAGCGGCAAGCCGACGGAAATGTTCGAGCGCAAGGTCGAATCCATGGAAATGAGCGCGCATTTGGCCGCTTCGTCCAGGCGCGTCGTCGGGTTGATGACTCGGTCGATGATGGGCTTGCCATATTTTGCTTCGCCGATTTGAAAGTACGTGTTTTCATCGTGCGATTCGATGAAATTACCGGCCGAATACACCTGGAACAATCGGCAGCGCTCGGCGCCTATCTGGCCACCGAGGATGATGCTGACATTGAAATCAATGCCGCACTCGGCCAGGGCCTTCGCTTCGCGCTGGTGCACGGTGCGCACGGCGTCACCCACGATACGCGCCGCGTCGTACATGCTGGCCACGTTCCAGATGCTGCGGCCATCCGCATCCACGTGTTCGGAGACGATCTGGCGGATCGCCTGCGAGATTGACAGGTTGCCGGCCGTCATCAGGACCAGCATGCGGTCGCCCGGGTTCTCGAACACGCTCATCTTGCGGAAGGTGCCCACCTGGTCCACGCCGGCGTTGGTGCGGGAGTCGGACAGGAAGACCAGGCCTTCGTTGAGGCGCATGCCTATGCAATAAGTCATCGTCGTAAATCAAGTCAAAAGGGGAAGCATTCTACACCAGCCGGGCCATGCCACCTGCTGGCAAGGCCCGGCCAGCCTCATTTCTGCCGGCTTACACGGGCACGATCTGCACATCGACTCTCAATGTTTCCGTGCCGCCACCCTGGCGCACGCCGCGCACGGGCGCGGCCGAATCGTAGTCGCGCCCGATGGCCAGGCGGCAATACGCATCCGTCATCAGCCGCGCGTGCGTCACGTCGATGCTGACCCAGCCCGCGAAATCCGTGTCTTCCGTCCAGGCGTCGACCCAGGCGTGGCTGGCCGCGTGGCCCGTCGTGCCCGGATCGATGTAGCCGGACACATAACGGGCCGGGATGCCCCAGGCGTGGCAGCAGGCCAGGAACAGATGCGCATGGTCCTGGCACACGCCGCGCCCCAGGGCCAGGGCGTCGCCGGCCGTGGTGGTGACCATGGTGGCGCCGCTTTCATAGGCCACCTTGCCGACGATGTGCTCGGCCAGGCGCAGCAAATACCCGGTGCCCGCCGTCACGCGCCGATCCGGCAAGCTGGCGGCCGCCAGTTCCAGGATGGCCGGGTTGGCCTGCGTCAGGGACGTTGGCATGGTAAACAACAGCGGCGACAAGGTATCGATCAAGTTCAGCCGTCCCTTGTGCGGATAAATGGTTTCCACCACGCCATGCGCCACCAGGCTTAGCGATTGATGGCTGCCGTTAATCGTCAGCATGTGCGACAAATTGCCGTAAGCATCCGTGTAGGCATGGCACCGGCCCGGCGTGGTGATTTGCCAGGACAGGGCGCGCTGCTGCGGCTCGATACGCGGCGTCAGGTGCAGTTGCTGGATGGTGTAGGCCAGCGGCGCGCTGTAGGCGTAATGGGTTTCGTGGCGGATAGTAAGTTGCATCAGGCCGCCAAGGGAACGAGGAAGTCGCGGCTGACCCGGTTGCCCAGGTCATAAATGTTTTCTAGAAACTCGGTCAGGGTCAGGTGCAAGCCCGCCTTCATGATGTCGTCGATATGGCCAAATTTTAGCTCCGCATGCAGCTTGCCGGCAAACCTTTCCGTATCGGCCGAGACATCGTTGCGGACCTGTTTCAGGTTTTCCACCACGTCATCCATGCAGGCCAGCAAGGAACGTGGCATGTCGCCGCGCAGCATCAGCAATTCCGCCACCCGTGCCGGGGTGATCACGTCGCGGTAGACTTTGCGGTAGATCTCGAAGCCGGAAACGGAGCGCAGCAAGGCCGCCCAGTAGTAAAAGTCGCGCTGGGTGATGTCTTTCGACGTATCGCGCGCGCCGTGGAACTTCACGTCGAGGATGCGCGCCGTGTTGTCGGCCCGCTCCAGGAAGGTGCCGAGGCGGATGAAATGGATGGCTTCATCCTTGAGCATGGTACCTAAAGTGACGCCGCGCGACAGATGCGAGCGGTACTTGACCCACTCGAAGAACTGGCTGGGGTCCGTTTCCAGCAGATTGCTTTTCAAACGTTTCTGCATGTCGAGCCAGGTGGCGTTCTGGATTTCCCACACTTCGGTCGTCAAAGTACCGCGCACGGCGCGGGCGTTTTCGCGCGCGCCCGTCAGGCAGGCGAAGATGGACGAGGGGTTGTTCGGGTCGCGCACCATGAAGTCGAGCACGTCGCGCGTGTGAAATTGACCATCGCGGCCATATTTGTGGTCGTACGCGCTTTGCAGCTCGGAAATGCCCAGGGTGGCGCGCCAGCCCTGCTCGGCGTCTTGCTCGGACTGGGGCAGCATCGACGTTTGCATGTTGACGTCGAGCATGCGCGCCGTGTTTTCCGCCCGCTCCGTGTAGCGGGCCATCCAGAACAAATGATCGGCGGTGCGGCTCAGCATGTTTTCTCTCCTGCAAAAGCGGATGTGGCTTCGAGTACCCAGGTATCCTTGGTGCCGCCGCCTTGCGAGGAATTGACCACCAGCGAGCCTTCGCCCAGAGCCACGCGGGTCAGGCCGCCCGGGACCATGGAAATCGTCTTGCCGGACAGCACGAACGGACGCAAATCGATATGGCGCGGCGCGATACCGGCCTCGACATACGTGGGGCAGGCGGACAGGGCGAGTGTCGGCTGGGCGATGTAGCCGGCGGGATTGGCCAGCAGGCGCTGGCGGAAATCCTCGATCTGCGCCCGGCTGGACGCCGGCCCCACCAGCATGCCATAGCCGCCCGCGCCATGCACTTCCTTGACCACCAGTTTCCCCAGGTTCGCCAGCACGTAGGACAAATCGGCCCCTTTGCGGCACTGATAGGTCGGCACGTTGTTGAGTATCGGTTCTTGCGACAGGTAGAATTTGATCATGTCGGGCACGAACGGGTAGATCGACTTGTCGTCGGCCACACCCGTGCCGATGGCGTTCGCCAGGGTGACTCTTCCGGCGCGATACACGGACAGCAGGCCCGGCACGCCCAGCGAGGAATCGGAACGGAAGGCCAGCGGGTCGAGGAAATCGTCATCGACCCGGCGATAAATGACGTCCACGCGCTTGGGTCCGCGCGTGGTGCGCATGTACACGGAATTGTCGTTGACAAACAAATCCTTGCCTTCGACCAGTTCCACGCCCATTTGCTGGGCTAAAAAGGCGTGTTCGAAGTAGGCGGAGTTGTACATGCCGGGCGTCATGACGACGACTGTCGGGTCATCCACGCCCATGGGCGCGACGGAGCGCAGGTTGTCGAGCAGCATGTCCGGGTAATGGTCGACGGGGGCGATGCGGTTGCGGGCGAACAGTTCCGGGAACAGCCGCATCATCATCTTGCGGTCTTCCAGCATGTAGGATACGCCGGAAGGCACGCGCAGATTGTCTTCCAGCACATAGAATTCGCCCTGGCCCGCGCGCACGATATCGACACCGGCGATGTGCGCGTAAATGTCGGAGGCGACGGCAATGCCCTGCATTTCCGGGCGATACTGGACATTCTTGTAGATTTGCTCGGCAGGGATGATGCCCGCCTTGATGATGTTTTGCTCATGATAAATATCATGGATGAACATGTTCAAGGCTTGCACGCGCTGCACCAGGCCCGTCTGCATCTGCGCCCATTCGGCGGCGGGGATGATGCGCGGGATGGTGTCGAACGGTATCAGACGTTCCGTGCCGGCATCGTCGCCGTAGACGGCAAACGTGATGCCGACGCGGCGAAACGTCAGATCGGCTTCGGCCCGCTTGCGGGCGATGGTCTCGGGGGATTGCTGCGCCAGCCAGTTGTCAAATTCACGATAGTGTTCACGTACCTTGCTGTCCGTACCCACTTCATCCGCAGTCATTTCATTGAAAAAATTTGCCATGTTGTGATTTCCCTTGAGCCGTGTCTACGTATAGCTCAGCAGGAAGCGTGCCAATGAGGTGCCAGCGAAAGTGTGTAAAAAACGACCATTTTTGTAGCGTCAATCCATCATCCGCACCGTTATGGTGCATTCGGTGTCAGTTCTTGGGGAGTTGGGCGCGAGGCGGCAAGAACGGCCGGCAATCGACGGCTTGACCTCAGCGGCGTCCAGCGTGCGTATCGAGACTGAAGAGTGGCATCACGGCGCGACAGTGCGCGGGAACGTCACTGTGAACACGGTGCCGACGGATTCGGATGAACTCACCGTGATCGTCGCGTCATGCACCCAAGCAGCTTCTTGGGCGATAAACAGGCCCAGACCCAGACTGGTGTTCGGTCGTGCATCCAGTTCAGCATCCAGGTTCAGTTGAACGAGCGGTTGGAAAATTGTTTTCAGTGCCTCCGGCGCGATGACCGGCCCGATGTTGCTTACCCTGACGACGATCGTCTCGGCAAGTCCCTCGGCTTCCAGCACCACCTCCTTGCCCTTGGTCGAATATTGCGCTGCATTGATCAAAAGATTGGTCGTCAACTGGTGCAGCCGCAGGCCGTCAAAGGCGCCGACCAGGCTACCGCTGGGCCGATAAATGATGGCGCTCGCAGGGTACATCGCGCGCGCGTCGGTCGCTGCTGCCTGAAATACCTCGTCCGCATCGATGCGCGTGCGCGAGGCTGGCAAGGTCGCTCCCATTTGCAGGCGCGTAAATCCGAGCAGGTCGGTCACCATCGCGCCCATCAGCATCGCGCTACGTTTGGCTTTTGTGGCAAGGCTGATCGCGTGTTCCGACATGCTCGCCTGCCGAGCCAACAAGTCCACCGCAGTTGTGATATTGGCTAAGGGCGCGCGCAGGTCATGGCTCAGTACGGCGACAAACAGATCTTTGGTGCGGTCTGCGCGTGCCGAATAGGTCACGATGGACTCGGCCAGCGCCTGGTCGATCGCTTCGTTAAACCGCACCATTTCATACGTACTCGTTGCCGACATCTGACTCACTTCCGGCAACCACAGACGCAAGACGGTTGCCCGCAGCGCTCGGAACTCCGAGCTAAGCTGCAGCAGCGAAAAATTGCTTGCGTGGCGCAGGCGACCGTGGATGGCGGCAGCGGTTTCTTCCTCGGCCGCAGGCATTGTGCTGCCCTGAGACTTATCGAATTGCTGCTGCTTGCTTTGGTTCGTTTCGATATCGAGTGCCACGGTACGCAGAATCGCCTCGGCGTGATCCCGGAGCGCCAGTTCGGACATCTGAGCGGAGTTCGGTTCGATTGTCCTCGCGAAGGCAGTCCACTCTGCAAGAATTTGCGGCATTTTGGCGTCAATAAATGCGGCGAGTTTCATTTGTTGTACTTTCATGTTGATTAAAGCCTGTGCTGGTCGCCACCAGACGGATGCAGCGCGATCTCCGCCGCGTAATGAGGGGGCTGCATAGGCTGGCGTTACTATTTTACGTCACTGTTATATCTCCCGTCGCGCCGACTTCAGCCATCGGCGCGCGTGGGGTCAGGCAGGTAGGGGACGAGAAGTACTGTGGCGCGCCCGCAGGCGATGCACGAGACGGCGCGTACCAGATGTGATGGGAACGGGCGTTATCTCGCGCGCATCAACGATGCGCGCGCCTTGCCTGGACAGGGGGGCGGAAGCGAGGGTTGCCTACGCAAAAAGCGGCGCGTGAGGACGCGCCGCCGTATCACGACTGTTACTGTAATAGCGGAAGTTCGATTTCGGCTTTCCGCGCTGCGATTGCCGCGCCCAAACCGTCTAGGTCAAGATTAGCTTTGCGTGCCTTGGGAAACATTTCGCCTTCCTCTTCACCTACGTGGTGCTCAATCTGCTCGGACAGTACCTTGACTTTGGCATCGTAGAGATCCTCGTCGGCATTCATCGAGAGTATCTGCGCAATCAGATCTTTCGCCGAGGCATGCTCGACCGTTGCTTCATCCATCAGATCGTCGTCGCCAGTCGCTTCGCGCACGGCCGGATAGAAAATTTCCTCTTCTGCCGTGGCGTGCTTGGTTAATTCCAGGCAGATTTGCGTCGCCAGCTTTTTCTTGCTCGCGCGTGAGCGGTCGCTGAGTCCTGCGTATTGCTCGAACAAGGCTTTGACGTTTTTGTGATCCTGTTCCAGAAGATCAATGGCGTCTACTTGTGTTGTGTTAGGGCTACGGCCTGTGGCGGCTGCTTCAGTTGATTTCGATGTCGTAGGCATGATGTCGATTCCTCGTAGTAATTTGGGCGCGCCGTGGCGCGCCCATGCAGGTCTTATTTCGAACGCGAACCCGAACCGGATTTATCCTTGTCTGTGGACGACGCGGATAAGCCAGAGCCAGAGCCAGAACCAGAACGCGACGAGCCACCCTGGTTGCCAGCGCCCGACTGGCCGCCATCGGTTTTTCCGCGCGAACCGCTGTCGCTTTGCTGATTACCATCGTTCTTGTGGCTCATCGCGCCGGCTTCGCGGGCTTCCTTGCTGGTAAATTCATGCGCGTTACCGGAAGCATGTGCGGCACGGCCGCCCTCGGCAGCGATTTCGCGCTGCTTTTCCGGGTCCATCGAGGCAAAGCCGCGGTTGCTCGTATCGCCGCTTTGCGACGAGTCCGACTTGCTGCCGCCTTGGTTCCCACTGCCGCCTTGCGACTGTTTGCTGGCGCTGGAACTGGCTTGCGATTCTTTGGAATTGCTGTCCGACTTGCTATTGCCGCCTCGATTGCCGCCTTGGTTTGATGCAGTCATGATGATCTCCAATGTGATTGAAAAATCTGGCTAAGGTTTCATCAGCCGATGATGCCGTTGCCTGAAACCATGGTAGGGCGTCTATGGTGTAATATCGTCAGCCTTTCGCCTACGCTTGCGTAGGAATGCCACTCGCCGATGAGTGGGAGAATGCAGTGGCGCGACTAGTATTGCTGAGGTAACTCGTCAATACTTGCTCTTGAAACATGCTCCACGCTCTCGCTTGTTGGCAGCTTATGGCGCGACGAGCAACATGCTATTGCTGGTCAAACGGGCGATCGCCTGCGACCATGCAGTCAGGGAAAAATTCTGTGGATCATCATGACCGTTCGCATAGCCCGTATCGAGCACGGCGTGGAAGGCAGGGATCAGCCACGTACCCTTGCGCACGCTGGCGGCGATGTACAGCAGGGCCAACCGCTCGTATTGCGCCGGCGTAAAGCCCGGATCGGGTGCCAGGCCGTCGTTGCCCTTGCCGCCGCCCGGTACGGAGTTGCGTGGCTGCACCAGCTCCACGTGCAGAAACAGGCCCGTCAGCGAAGGCTTGTCCTTTTCCAGCTTGCTGGCGTAGCCGGGCGTGCCAAAGTCCCGCACTTGCAGCGAGCCGCCCAGGCGGTTCACATACACATGGCCTTTCGGACCGCCGCCCAGCGCCGGATTGCGCAGCGTAAAGTCATTGAAGTCCCAGCCGGCATCATTGATGTGCGCGGGAATGGAGTCCGCCAGGAAATTCGGGTAGCTGGTGTCGTGGATGACGAAATACCGCGCCATGGGCGCCGCCAGCCGGCCCACGGCGCGCGACAGCGGAGCGTCGACGGCGCCACCCACGTCGGCTTCGCTGATCGATTGCTCGGCCAGCCAGGCGCGCAGGCGGGCCGGGGCGATGCCCGTGCGCTGGCCGATGTGGGCGGCAAGAAAATCCGGCAGAGGCGCGCTGTCGCCCAAGCGCGCATACAGCTTGACGGGACGCAATAAACACGTGGCTTGTGCCCGTGCATCGCCCTTGAAGCCGCTTTTCCAGGCGGCATACGGGCAGGCGGCTTGCTTTTGGGCAGCAGCCGGCAGGGATAGGCTGAGCAAGAGCAGCAGGGCAGGGAGTCGTTTCATGCGGGCATTGTCGCCGAATCGGGCGTGCCGGCACAGGCGCGCACGAAAAAAAAGCTGCCCCGTTCATGGGACAGCTTTGGCACAGGCTGGCGGAGGCTGAGTTAGAACGCCACGCTGCCCGACACGACGAAGGTGCGCGGCGCGGCCAGTACGAGGCTGCCGGCGTCGAACGAGGAGACAGCCGATGCCCAGTAGCTGCGGTCGGCCACGTTGTCCACGCGGGCCCGCAAGGTCACGTCATGGCCCGCCACTTGTGTCAGGTAGCGCGCGCCGACGTCGAGGCGCGTCCACGATGGCAATTGCTTGCTGTTGGCCAGGTCCGCATACTGCGTCGAGGTGTAGATGGTGCGGGCGTTCAGCGACAGGCCAGGCGCGCCGGGCACATCCAATTCGCCGCCCACGCTGAGCTGCGTTTTTGGTGCGCCGATGACATCCTTGCCATTGTTGGCCGGCTTGTCCGTCTTGCGCTGTTGCGTATCGAGCCAGGTCAGGCCGCCCAGCAGTCGCACGCCCTGCATCGGTGTGCCGAAAATCGACAATTCCAGGCCACGGTTGCGCTGCTCGCCAGCAAGTTCGGCCCGCGTGCCGACCACGGCTTGCAAGGGTTTGGCCGTCGTGAACAGGGCGGCGCTCATGCCCAGCTTGCCACCGTCATACTTGATGCCGATTTCCTTTTGCTTGGATTTGTATGGCGAGAATACCTCGCCCTTGTTGCTCAACGGCACGTAGTTATTGCCATCAAAGTAGGTATCGCTGACAACCGGGCCCTTGACCAGCGCCTCGATGTAGTTGGCGTACAGCGACACGTTCTTGCTGGCTTTGAAGACGATGCCAGCCACGGGCGTCGTGGCGCTCTCGCCATAGGCCTTTCCTTGCAGCACCGAGGTGTTGTAGTCGTAGCCGGCATCCTTGATCTGCTGGCGGCGCAGGCCCACGGTCAGCAACAGCTGGTCGTCGAGGAAGGCCATGGTATCGGCCACGGCGTAGCTGCTGAGGATGGTTTTTTGCGTAAGGCGCGGGTCGCTCATCACGCCGCCCGAGTTCGCGGGCAGCGTGGGCGGCATGGCCACATCCAGCGGATGGTAGATATTCGTCGGCAAGCCCGCGTAGTCACTGATCGCATACGCATTCTTCGCTTCATTCCAGTGACCGGACCAGCTGGCCACCAGGGTGTGCCGGACGGCACCCGTATTGAGCTTGCCGCGAATGCCCAGTTCGCCCGTGCGGATTTCCTGCTTGCGCGCATTGTCGAAGCGGTACACGCTGGCATCGCCATTAACCGAGGTCAATGACGGCTCGGCCAGATTGTTGGCTTCCTTCGTCGAGCGGCTGCCGAACGCGGCCCAGCCCACCACGTCCTTGGCGAGGTCCACTTCGGCGCGCGCCGTGCCGAACACATCGTGTTCCTTCGAATAGCTCCACGGCTGCGCGAAGTTCTTCGAGGCATCGGGCGCGCCAGGCAACACGGCTACGCTGCCAATGCCGACGGATGGACGGGGCGACGTCAAGTCGAAATTCTGGTAGCCGGCATCGGCTGATAAACGATAGCCGCGGCCGCGATAGTCGAGGCCCACCGAAAACATGCCCACGTCATGGTCTTCATGCTTGATGCCCGTCTCGCCCTGACGCTTGGCGGCATTCACGCGCACGCCAAATTCCTGGTTCTCGCCGAAGCGCCGCGCCACGTCGATGGCCGCGTAGGCGTGACCGCCCGATTCCACGCCCAGCGTCAATTCCGTCAGCGGCGTGTTGCCGGCGCGCTTGGGCATCAGGTTGATGGCGCCGCCGATGCCGCTGCCGCCCGGCGCCGCGCCGTTCAAGAAGGCGCTGGCGCCGCGGAACACTTCCACGCGCTCGAGCAATTCCGGCGATACATATTGACGGGGCAGCACGCCATACAGGCCGTTATACGCCACGTCATCGGAATCGAGGGCGAAGCCGCGGATCACATACACTTCCTGAAAATTGCCATAGCCGCGCGACATGCGCACGGCCGGATCGCTTTGCAGCAAGTCGCCCACGCTGCGTGCTTGCTGGTCGGCAATGAATTGCTGCGTGTAACTGGTGCTGCCGAATGGTGAGTCCATCATGTCCACATTGCCCAGCAAGCCCATGCGTCCGCCGCGTGCCACCTGGCCACCCGCATAGGCTTTCGACAAGCCTTCCGCCGACGCATCGGCCGACGCATTCACGACTACCGTGGGCATGGTCTGCGCGTCGCCGGGCAACGCCGCAGCGGTGGTTTGGGCGTGGGCGGTGGTGCTGGCCAGCAGGAAGGCGGCCAGGGCGAAGGGGGTAGGGGCGAGGCGGAAGGTGCGCATGGTGTTGTTGGGATATTAATGAGAATGATTATCATTATATTCCAGCGCGGCGCTATGCGTGGGAAAGTGTGAGAATGTCATAAGAAAAGTCGCCATTTGTACAACAGCTGGCGCGCCAGGCACTGGAATCTGGCGAAAAAAGGAGCGCCAGACGATACCTTGTGGATTTATTAATGCCTATCATCAAGTTTCGCTAGAATAGGCCATCGCGCCCGGCGCTCACAGGAAACCGCATGCCATTGCATCGCCATTTACAGTCCGTACAGTCTGCCTCTACGCGCATGCGGCGGGGCCTGAGCTTGAGAAGCGCGGCCGTCGCGCTGATCCTGGCCATGCACGCGCTGGGCCTGTATTTCCTGCTGCTGCCGGCGCGGCAATTCAAGCAATACATGGAAGTCGCTTTCATGACCTTGCTGCCGCCCCGGCCAACGCCGCAGGCGCCGCCGATGCCGATGCCTGTTCCCATGCCGCGCGCGCGGGCTACCGCGCCTTCCGCCACGCCTTCCGCCACGTATCCCGCCACACTCGCGCCACTTGCCATTGCGGTGGAAACCATCACCGTACCGGCCGAAGAATTGCCCGAAGCACCCGCCAGCGCACCGTCTGGCGCAGACTTGCGCACGCGCGCCCGGCTGGCCGCGGGCGCCGCCGATAAAGCCCTGCGTGGCGAGATGAAGCAAGACCAGCCATGGCTGGCCGCTGCCGACCTGCAGAGCGAAAGCGCCTTCCAGAAACTGCTCGCTTCCGCCTGGCGCGGCGGCCCCGTCATCCGCGTGGAGGAATACCTGACGGCCGATGGCCGGCCCGCCACGCGCGTCGTCAGTGCCGGCGGCGCCACGTGCTACGGCATGGATGCAAACCCGGGCGCGGGCGCCGACCCGTTCAAGACCGGCGGCAAGGTAAAGCGCGTGCCTTGCCCAGACTAAATACCGTATCGACGGCAGGGTTTTAACGGCGATTCCGGAGCAGTCACCCCCGGCCGGGCACCAAATATGCTAAGTTGCGTCTGCGTTTGTTTCCCATTCCTTATGTCGACATGACCCAGGACGCCCATGCCCCCCGAACTCCTCATCCTCGCTCCCAGCCCTTCGGCTGCCGTGAATGCGCAGCTGGAACAGCAATATACCTGCCACCACGCCTGGCAAGTGCCGGCGGACGCGCGCCATGCCTGGCTGGCTGAACGCGCGCCCGCCATCCGCGCCGTCGTCACGACGGGCGCGCTGGGCTTGAACGCCACCGACATGGCCTTGCTGCCCGCGCTGGAAATCATCGCCGTGAATGGCGTTGGCCTCGATGGCGTGGCGCTCGACGAGGCGCGCGCGCGCGGCATCGCCGTCACTACCACGCCGAACGTGCTGACGGATGACGTGGCTGACGTGGCGTTGGCCTTGCTGCTGGCCAGCGCGCGACATATCGTGGCACTCGACCGTTTCGTGCGCGATGGCGGCTGGGAACGCCGTGAAGCCATCGCCCCCGCGTACAGCCTGCGCGGCAAGACGGCCGGCATCTTCGGCTTCGGCCAGATCGGACAAGCCATCGCGCTGCGCCTGGCCGTTTTCGGCGTCCAGGTGCGCTACTTCCAGCCCCGCGCCATCACGGGCACATCCGTGCCGCGCGCCGAATCCCTGCTGGCTCTGGCGCAGGAAAGCGATTATCTGATCGTCTGCGCGCCGGGCACGCCAGCCACGCGCAAGATCATCGACCGCAGCGTGCTCGACGCGCTTGGCCCGCAAGGCACCCTGATCAATATCGCCCGTGGCGCACTCATCGATGAAGACGCCATGATCGCCGCCTTGCAGGATGGTCACCTGGGCGCGGCCGGCCTCGACGTATTTGCGGACGAACCGCGCGTGCCGGCTGCCTTGCGCGCCTTGCCGAACGTGGTGCTGACGCCGCACGTGGGCAGCCTGACCGTGGAAACGCGGCACGCCATGGGCCAGCTGGTGCTGGATAATCTGCAAGCCCACTTTGCCGGCTTGCCGCTGCGCACGCCCGTGTCCTGACGCTACGCCGCCGCGTCAGGGCCGCACCATCCAGCGCACGTCTTCGAGCGACAGCAGCAATTGCTCGGGCGCGCTGTCGGTAAAGAAGTTCAGGCGGAAATCCATGGCGGCGCCGCCACCCGTGGTCGGCTGATGCGTGTCATACCATTGCTGCACCTGGGCCACCAGCGCCATGGGCGCGGCGGGAGGCTGGGCTGCATCGATGGGCACGAGCACGGCCGGCAGCAGGCTGACCGGCAGCGAGGTGCGGGGAAAGCCCGCCACGGCCGGCATCACGCTGTAGGAATAGCTGCCATCCATGGCGATGCGCACGCTGCCCGAGGCGCCCGTGAAGAGGGCGTTGAAGAAGCCCCTCATGTAGGCCGCCACGTCGCTGCCGCCCACCGGTGCGACTTGCCGCAAATCATAGCCTTGCCAGCTCAGGCGCGGCAGGATGGGGTCGCTGAACTTGACGACCGGCGTCTGGTACAGGAAGGCGTGAATGGTCGACACCTGCGTCTGGCTGGGCGGGCACAGGTAGCGGTTGCGCTGCACGTACAGCGAGGCCTGGGCGTTCTTGTACACCATCACGTTCAGCCCCGGCATGCGCACCTCGCGGCCGGTATTGGCCAGCGCGGCGGCAAACGACAGGTCGGGCGCGTCGGCGGCGATGGCCGCGTAGCGGTAGGCCAGCAGCGCATCGGGCGGCGTGGGCGTGGCTGGCGTGGCCCGGTACTGCTGCGCATCGATATCGAGCACGGGCACGGGCACGGGCACGCTGACGGCGCCGTTGCTCAGGGTGCCGGCCAGCGGGTCGTAGGTGGCTGGCGCGCCGCCTACGGTGACATTGAGCAGCGCATACCAGGCGTCGCCGCCATGGTCTTCCAGGCGAGCGTCGAATTCCACGGCCACGCTGGCTTCGCCTTGCGCCGCCGCCAGCCGCGCCGCGCCGAAATGCTCGCCGTAGCTGGCCGCCACCTGGGTCACCAGCTGCTGGAAGGCGGTGGTGGCCAGTGTTGCCTTGGCGATACTATCGGTCGTGTCCTGCTTGCCATCGAGGGGCGCGAGGAACTCGTCGAGGTCAGCCGAGATGAGCGGATAGTTGCTGACGAAGGCGGCCAGCGCCGTGAACAGGTCGGGACCGGCCGCCGCGGACAGTCTGGCCACCTGCGGCGGCACGTTGAGCACCACGCTGACGTGCACGGCATCCTGCGCCGCCTGGCGATAGGTATAGCTGAAGCTGTAATCCCACTGGGCCAGCTGGGCCGGCTGCAAGCCATCGGCGGCCCGGCGCATGCGGCCGGCCTGCGGCGCGGCGGACGCGGTGGCGGTCTGCCGGTTGACCGTGGGCGGCACGGGCAGGGCGCGGTTCAGCACAGGGATATATTGCGTGCCATTGCCCAGCGGTACCTCGAACGGACCGGTGATGAACAGCAGCCACTGGCTTTGCGCGTAGTTTTCGATGCCGGGCACGAATTGCTGGTCGAATTCCATGTGCGTGATCTGATAGCGCAAGTCCAGCGGCACATAGGCCTGGCCTTCGACATTCTTCGAGATGAAGTTGAAAGACAGCCGGCTCTGGTCTGGCGCGGCCGTGCCTTGCAGCGGCAGCCGGGTCGGGAATAATGTGTAGTTCTGGTTGCCGTCGCCGGCCGCGCCGTCTGCAGTGCCCGCGCCGGCGGGCTGACCGTACAGCGCGGGCGGCCCGGCCGCGTAGATGCCGTCCATGCCCGTGACCTGGTCCACGCCGTACACCACCACGGCGCCGGCGGCAAAGGCCGGCCCCAGGGTGGTCAGCAGCTGCTGTCGCATGGTGGCGGCCGCGCTGACGCGCGTGGCCTCGTCCGCGGCGCTGCTGCTGAGTACGGGGCTGACCGTGGCGCTGATGGCGTCGGCCAGCGTCTGTTTCGCCTTGAGTACGAAGCCCAGCTGACCGCTCTGCAGCGGATCGGCGATGCCGTTGAGGCGATCGACGATGTAGGCGGGCGGCGCATAGGTGGCCGAGAGGAACTTGTCGATGGCGTCGAGACAGCTTTGTAGCCACAGGTTCAGGTCGACGCTATTGAACGTCAGCGCATGCGGCGTATTGCTCGGATAGGCGTCGATGCTGACCATGCGGCTTTCCAGCGAATTGGCGACGGGCAGCGGCGCGTAGTAGCTGGCCTGCTGGCCCAGGCGGAAATGGATGCCCGGGCCTGGCGTGTCGCTGAAGCGCACGGCGAACAACTGCTGCGTCTGCTGGCCGGCGCTGCCCACGCGCGTCAGCCCCGCGCCCGCGCGCATCGACCATTGCGGCGTCTTCAGGCACGCTTCGAGCGCCTTGGCAAACGTGGTGTAGCTGGACGCGCCGCCATTCGTGTCGGCCTGCGGCAGCACGGCGCTGACCACGCTGGCGCCGTCCGGCAGGGCCGCCAGCACGGGGTCGAGCAAGATGGCCTGGCGCGTCAGCACCAGTGCCACGTCGAGCGCGATGCGGTTGGCGCTGGCCAGTTGCGCCAGCGGCACCGGCACCGACAGCGTGGCGGCGGGCGCCGTGGCGCTGCCGCCGCCGGCCAGGGCCTGCAAGTAGATGGCGCAGGCGGCGACGAAGTCGCGCACCTGCCGCGACTGGGCCTCGTCCAGCGGCTGCAGCGGCGTGGCCAGCAGGGAGTTGCTGAGGGAGATGCTCACCGCATTTCCGCTCAGTCCGGGCACGCCCAGGCCCGTATAGTCCTGGTGCAGCTGGAAGTACAGGCGCTGGTAGACGGGCAAGTCTTGCGCCGCGTCGGCTGGCGTGGGGTAGGCCAGGCCATCCATGCGCAAGGTCAGCAGCAGCGCGGGCGCGCCACCCGCATCCGTGTCATACAGGTAGCTGGCCTGGACTTTCGGCCAGGCGGACAGGCCCAGCAGGCGATCCGTGTAGCGCAGCGCGGCGGGGGCCTGATCCAACGCACCCGTGTAGCCGGCTGGCGGCGCCTCGAACGGCGTGACGGTGGTGTTGCCGAACAGGTCTTGCCAGCGCAGGGCCAGCGACGCATGGCTGCCCACTCCCAGGTAGGGATTGTCGGCGGCGGGCGGCAGGCCGGGCGGCGGATTGGCCGGCGCCGCATTGAGCGTGGCGAATGGCCATCCCTGGCTGTTGTTGCCCAGGTAGCCCAGTGCCTGGCGGTAGTCGTAGTCGGCCAGGGCTGCGGCCGCATAGCGCCGGCGGTGGGCTTCGCCATCGTCCCCGCCGTCGCCGTCGCTGTCGCTGTCGTTCACATGGTCCTGCGGTCCGAAGGGCAGGCTGTAGGGACTGGGCAGGAAATACGGGTTGGCGCCCAGGCCGGCCGACAGCGTGTTGTACAGCGCAGACAGGGTCGCCTGCGCATATTGCTGCTGTTGATGCGGCGTGGGATCGGGCGGCAGCACGGGCACGCCGTCGTTGCTTCGCTTGAGCTGGAACGACAGATTGCCCGGCGCCAAGGTCGCTTGCGCATCGAGGGCCAGGCTGTCGACGTCGAGCACGGCGCCGTCGGCGTACAGGCCTTCGGTGGCGGTCGCGCCCAGGGCCAAGGCGTCCACCGACAAGCCATAGTAGGCGGCCAGGGCGGCGAAGGTATTGCCGGGACCGTCAAAAGTGGCTGGCACGCGATAGACGAGCGGCGGAATGCGCATGGTCGCGCCCAGCACCACCGTCACGCCGGGATTGTAGGCGGCGATCTGCGCCGCGCTCAGCGGGGTGGCCCCGGCCGAGTAATACGCGGCCAGCTGCTCCAGCGCTTGCGCGGGCGCGGCCATGTCTTGTTGGTTCAGCTGGTGCAGGATGCCGGCCACGGGCACGCTTGCGCCGGCGCGCAGCGGCCGCACGGCGTTTTGCCGCGCCAGCTGTCCCACGCCCATGCCATAGGTGGCGGCCAGGGCGGTCAGGGTGCTCGTGGCGGCCCGGGCCAAAGGCTGGGTCTTGGCCGGCTTGCTCAGCGATTCGAACACCAGCACGTCCTGCTGCGGATCGATCGCTTGCGTCGTCAGCAGGGCGTTGACGAAGTTCGGCACGGTGTTGGCTGCGCCCGCCGCCTGGCGCGCCAGCGGAACCACCAGGGTCAGCGTGGCCGTGCCCGTGGCGTCGAAGACGGATGGAGGCAGGCCGGCGCCCGACACCATGTCCTCGAAATACAGATAGTAGCCGCCGCCGCGCACCACCGATTGCTCCCACAGCAGCTTGATGAATTGCGAGGGGCTGTTGGCTATGCCGCGCGGCATAGCCGTCCCCGCCGCGTCCAGCAGCATGCGGCTGGCCGGCGGATGGCTTTCCGTGGACAGATTGGTTTGCGTCAGGAAGCACAGGTAGTCGGCATCGGCCTGGCCCGTCAGCGCCACCTGGTCGCTTCCGCCTTCGCTATACAGCAGGAACAGGCCGGCCACCAGGGTTTCGCCCACGGCGGCCATGCCGCTCAGCAGGTATTCCAGGCGCTGGGCATCGGCGGCCGACGGTCCCACAAGCTCGTAGACGTGGGCCAGGGTGGCGGCGCTGGCCAGCGCGGTGCCGCTGGCGTCGTTGGTGGCCACGGTGGCGGCCGGCATGCGCGTGATCTGGAAGTCCACGCGCGTGGCGTAGGCATAGCCGCTCAAGTCCTGGAACACCGTGCTGCTGCTGTTGGGCGGCGTGTTGCCGATGCGGGGACGATAGGCTGGCATCAGGGCTAGCATGTCCGCGTATTGCGCCTGGGTGTACAGCGCCTGCAGCGTATCCTGGCGCTGAGCGATGCTGGCCAGCATGGCGTCGGGCAATTGCCACAGATACGGCGCGGGCGCGGCCTGGCTGGCGGTGGCGCGCGCCGCTGAAGCGGCGCCTGACGTCACGGCCGTCAGGCGCGCCAGGTCGGCGGTGATCCAGGCGGCGTAGCCTGCCGCAGGAAACTGCCGCGGCTGCAAGGAAGCCAGCGGCAGGATGTGCAGCGTTGGCGACGGCACGAAGCTGCCCGCCTGCGCATACGCCAGCACGCCCGACAGCAAGCCGTACGCGGCGCCCAGGTCGATGGGCAGGCTGGTGCCGGGCGCGCCGGCGAAGGTGATGAAATCGAGGGCGACGCCATGCGAAATGGCATTGCGTCCCAGGCCGATGCGGTAGCCGCCGGCGGCGCTGTCGGGCGTGGGGAATTGCTGGCCCGTCAACTGGTACAGCGCGTAGTCGGTCTGCGTCTTGCTATACAGAAAGGACGGCGACAGGCTCAGGCCCGACGCCACCGGCAGGCGCAAACCATAGGTGATGAAGCGCGCGACCTGGCCGGCGGCCTGGGCCACGGCGCCGCTCGCCTGCACGCCGCACCACAGCTGCTCCAGCGGCATGGCGTCGAGGCGGGCGATGGCCAGCCGGCCCGGGGCCGCGGCGAACAGATCGGCGACGCCGGCATTGTCGCGCCCCAGCGCGGCGGCCCCGGCGGCGAAGCGGCTGGCGATGCCGGCCAGGGTATCGCCGGCGGCCGATGCATAGGCCAGCGGCGGCACGGTAAGGATGGCCGTCGGCAGCAGCAGGTCGGCGCGCGCATATAGCAATGCCTGCTGCGCCAAGGCGGCCAGCGGCACGCCCAGCGCGGCGGCGATGGCGCCGAAGCTGTCGCCGGGCGCGGTGACGTGGCTGACGGCGCCGGCGCCGAAGTCGAAGACCAGCGTCACGCCCGTACGCAGCGCGCGCGGCGCCGCATTCGCGCCGATTAGCTGGGCAGCGGTGGTTTGCCAGCGCCCGCCGGCGCCGGCCGGATCCGTGTAGCGGGCGGCGATGGCCGCCAGCGTATCGCCGGCCTGGATCACGGCGGACAGGCCGCCGACCTGCAGCGGCAGCGCGCCATTCAGCGGATACATGGCATTCGGCAGCGACACGTCGTCCGCGTCGATGGCGTTGCCGGCCCGGTTGAAGGCGGCGACGATGCTGGCGA
This sequence comes from Janthinobacterium algoris, assembly GCF_051380935.1. Taxonomy (NCBI): domain Bacteria; kingdom Pseudomonadati; phylum Pseudomonadota; class Betaproteobacteria; order Burkholderiales; family Oxalobacteraceae; genus Janthinobacterium; species Janthinobacterium algoris. Next base: position 64,739 of record NZ_JBNYXZ010000024.1, read on the forward strand.
TGCTGTCGCCTGGCTGCAGCGCATAGCTGTAATTGTCGAAGGCATCGATGGCCGATTGCAGCAGCGCGCGGCCGATCAGGCTGAAGACGTCGACGAAGATGAAGGCCGCCATCGATTCGGCGCCAGCGTCGTCCTGCGCCAGCAGCGCGGGCTTGGCGGGCGCCTTGCCCACCTTGGCGGCCACCTGACGCAGCACGCCGGCCACCGTGCTACGGTACTGTTCCGTCGCCGTCGCGTAGGTCTCAAGGTCGATCGCTTGCGTGCCGGCGCCGCCTTGCGGGTCGGGGACGTCCAGCCGCAGCCCGTCGAACAGCGGGAATAGCGTGGCGCCGTCCATATTGGCTCCCGGCGCGCTGATGTTCACGATGAAGCTGTCGGCGAGGAATTGGAGCAGGTCACCCATGCCGAATGGTTGCATGGCGGGGTCGGCCAGCACCTGGATGCCCGCCACCAGCTCCGCCAGCGTGACGCTGGCAGTCGCGGCGGCAGCCAGGTCCAGCGCCGCGTCGTCGGCCCGCGACGCCGGCTGCAAGGCGTCGAGCAGCCACGGGAAATACGCCTTGCACAGCAGGTCGAACGAGGTCGTGCCTGCTCCCGCGCCGCCGGCGGCCGGGTCCGGCGCATCCATGGCGAACAGGCAGACGAACGCGCCTTGCTGCGCGCTGCTGGCGGTGGCGCCCTGCGGCGCCAGCACCGTGAATTGCGGCGCCGTCACCAGTTGCAGCAGCGGCTTGGCATCGGTACGCAGCACGCGTCGCGGCTGGCGGCGCGGCCCGGCGCGCAGCATGGCGGCCTGCAGTTCCATCGGCAAGGTGCGCGCGCGGCCGCGCGCCAGGCTGTCCAGGCGCAGCGCGCCGCCGCCATCCCACGGCGCGCGGCTGTCGCTGCCGATGCGGAATTGCGCGCTGACGGTGGCGGAAAAGCCCACGGAAATGGTGAAGCTGAAGATGCCCAGGTCGATTTTGACGCGCAGGCTGATGCGCACCGAGGCCGTCACGGACAGGGGGATGGCGCGGTAGGATTCGTAGCCGATCTGCACCGACACGGTGATATTGACGAGCAGCGAAGCGCTGATGATCTTCAAGTCCACTTCACCGTACAGCATGCCGATCACGCCGAACGTGCCCGTCAGCTTGAAGTAGCTGCTTTCCTGTACGCTGCCGGACGCGCCGGCCTTGGCCAGCGCGACGGCGTTGCTGCTGTCGTACGGATGGTAGGTGGCGATCACGCCTTCGATGATGCCGAACACGGTCAGCGCGAAGCCGGCTTTCAGCGGCCCCTTGACGAAGTTGTAGCCCAGGCCCAACTGCAGGCCCAGGCCGAAGACGATGACGGGATTGAAATACCCGAGATCGGTTTTCGGCACCTGCGTCGCCGTCGCGCTCGACAGCTTGCCGAAATACACGCCGCCTGCGCCCATCACTGGCACGCCGTAGACGATGGCACTAAAGCTGAACGAGCGCGTAAAGTCCATATTGTAGGGAAAGCCGATGTCGATCAGGAAATCGCCATTCGTGTAGATCTTGATGCCTATCATCGGCAGCACCACGCTGACGGCGCCGAAGTTCAGGTTGCGTATACTGTCGGGAAAGGTGAAGTCGATCTGGAACAGGCCCACGTCGTCGCTGATTTTCTTGTACAGGATATCGACCACCAGGCCGGCCAGGCCGCCCATCTTGGGGCTGCCCAGGGTCAGGCGCAAGCCGTACAGGTTGGGATCGTTGAAAACGATCTGTACGTCGACGGCCCACACGCCGGCTGTCTGCAGCACGCCGAAATGCGCGGCGATCAGCCAGTTGCTGTCCGGCTGGTAATACGGTTGGCCCTGCACGCCGCTGCCCGGGTTGACGGGATTGGTCTTGCCCGTGGTGGGCGGCACGCCGGCCAGCGCGTCGATGACAGCCTTGGTCGAGCTGAAGTCGGACGCGCCGTTGATGGCCACGCGCTGGCCCAGCATCAGCAGGAAGACCTTGAAATAGCTGGAACCGGCGCCCGGCACGCTGGGCATCTCTTCCACGTCCTGCCCCTTGTTCGGGTCCAGCAAGTCGCCCATGCTGCCTTTGAGCAATGGCGGTACGCTGGCGTCCAGCGCCAAGGTCACCTTGCCGTCCGTATTGCGCTTGAAGACGATGCTGCGGATGACGATGAATCCGAGGTTGAGGGGTGAACTGAGCGTGTAGGTGGCGCTGAGGCGGTTCTTTTCGCCGCTTTTCAGCGACACGTTGACGGACAGGCCGTCCAGCGTGACCTGGTTCAGCAAGTCCCACGGCGACGGCAGCACGAAATACGGATCGCCCAGCGTGCGCACGAGCGCCTGAATCAGGCTACCCAACGACCAGCCCGCCAGGGTGAAACTGAGCATCTCGTTGCCGCTGGTATAGGTTGCCGTGAAGCCTTCCCAGCTCACGTACAGCGTGTGGTTCGGCCCCTTGTCGGTCGGCTGGAACGCATAGCCGAAGCCCAGTTTCAGATTGATGGCGGTATAGATCCATACGGCATCGGCCTTGCCCGAGAATTGCTGCGCGGCCGGCTTGGCGCCGTCATACTGTACCGAGAGCGTGGCTTTCTGCAAGCCGATCTGTTGCTGGCCAAGCATGAACAGCCAGGTGAAGGTGGTGTCGACCGTGTAGCTGGTGGCCAAGTCCGTGCTGGGCTTGCCGCTGGGAATGACTGCATCGATGGCGAACGCGGAAATCTTCAGGTTGCCCGGCAAGAAGACCGGGAAATCATAGATGCCGCCGGCGGCAAAGAATTGCTTGATCATCTCGCCCACGTCGAGTTCTTGCGCGAGGGAGGCGGAGAGGGTCCAGCGGGGCGGCGTTTCCTGGCTGCTGTAGGCCACGCTGACGGCGGCCTGCAGGCTGGCGCCCACGCCCAGCAAGCCGGAAATAGAACCGGCCCAGGCCGTGCCGGCGCCCGCCTTGCCGGCCTCGACAAGGGCCAGCGCGCCTTCCTGCTTGTCCGCGGCCACCGTGGCACTGATGCCAGACAGGCTGATCTGGCCTTCCGAAATGCTCAAGATGGGCGCGCCGCCCACCGTCAGGAAGGACAGGCTGATGGCGTAGTCGCTGGAAAACGCGAAGGACTGGGCCGCGCCGTCTATGCTCAGCGCGATATTCGACACCTCGGCCTGGATGCTGTCGGGCAGGCTGACGAGGCCGTTCGAGACGACGGACAGGAAGTCCGACAGCGTGGCCTTGCCGGGAAAGCTGGCCTGGAACAGCTGATCCGAGTTGAACTGCACTTCGAATTCGCCGCCCGGCGTGCCGTCGAGGTTGCGAAATACCGTGGGCAACAGGGTGAAGGTGGTACCGAACAGGTATTCATAGCGCGACTTTCCGCTGGCCTTGCTTGCCAGCGGCTGGTAAGCCGTCCAGTCGAGGAAGAACGAGGTGACGGTAAAGCTCAGCGCGGGCGTGGGCGCCGGGATAGGCTGCCAGCTGAGACCGCGCACGGTGCGCAGCTGCAGCGTGACCTGGTCCACCGTGGGCGTCGCCTTGGGCGGGATGCTGCCGCTGATGGTCATGCCGCCGAGGCCGAACGATGTCAGGAACTCCTGCAACACGGCCGGGGTGGCGCGGAAATAGCTGGCGCCCCCGCCGATCAGGCTGATGGCGGCGCCGGGACTGAGAGGCGGCCCGTCGCTGCCCGCTTCCAGGCTGACCGCGTAGTTGCCGTCGCCGTTGGCGTTCGATGGCTGCAGCAGCAGCGACAGCGTGTAGTCGGTGGCGCCTGCGCCTTCCACGCTGAGCGTGGCTGTCAGGGCCAGCGTGGCGGCCTGGTCGCCGTCTGCCGCTTCCTCGTCGGCCAGTTCGCCGTCGCCGCGCAGCAGCAGCTGCATGCCGCCGTCGAGCAGCAGGGCGTCGGGCGGCGGCGCATCGACGGGCGGCGGGATCGTCACGGTCAGGCTGGGCGCGGCCACGCGCAGGTAGCCGGCGAACGTGCAGTCGAGCTCGCTGAGCGTGGCCGACAGCACGCCGCTGGGCATCAGCCCGCCCAGTTCGAACGTCTTGCCGTCGTACAGCGCCATGTCCAGGTAGCCGCCGATTTGCAGCTTGCCCGGCGGCGCCGCCAGGTCGGAAAACAGTTCCAGAAATGGCGTCACGAAGGCGGGCAGGGCCACACTGGCGCTGAGGTTCTGCTTGGCGCCGCCCGTGACGGACAGCGCGCCGTCGCCCCCCCATGGATAGACGCCGTCGGCGCTGGAAAATACCAGCAGCGCGCCCGACAGCGGCAACTCGCTGAACGGCCAGCCGCCCATGAAGGGAAAGCTGCTATCCCAGTTCCAGCCGGCGGGACTGGCGGCCACCTGCACCACCAGCACGGCCGCGTCATCCCCGTCGTCATCTTCGTTGTCGCCCGGCGTGCGCGCGGGGGCAAGCTGGGTGGAAAACACCAGCGTGGCCGGGGTTTGCAGCAGGCCGCCGATGAAGGGCAGGCTCGCCTTGCTGACAGTAAAGACGCCGTCGCTCACGGCGCCCACGTCGGCTGCCGCACAGCTGATCAGGAACTGCGCCGCGTCGATCTGGAATGCCTGGCCGATGATGGCGTCGAATTTTTCGGGCGGCGCGACGTCCGGGTCGGCCAGGCCCGCTTCCAGGAAGGCGGCATCGAGGGCGAACGGGCCGCTGCTGGCGGCGTTGACGATGGCTTGCTGCAGGTTTTCCAGCGCGGTATCGGTGGTGGCCATACGAACTTGCTCCTTGAATCAGTCATGATGTCCCGGGCGGACGCTCGCACCCGCCCGGACGCTCTGTCTACAGCACGGCAAACAGCGCCAGATGGTCGCTGGTGCTGCGCAGGTAGCCGTAATTGGCCCAGCCGTTCAGCGTGCGCGCCTCGCCTACGGCATACACAGCCGCCGGCGATTGCGGCCAGGCCATGCCGGCAGGCAAGTTCGTAAATTGCGCGGGCAGCGGGCGCGTGCCGATGGGCACGTCAGGGGGCATGGCGCCCGCCCCCGTGAACGGCGTGCCCGACACGGGATTCATCACCGTGAACTGGTAATTATTCGCCGGCACCAGCGGGTTGACGAGCATATTGTCAATCGAGAAAAAGTTGCTCACCATATCACTGCCGATATAGTTATAGCCCGGATACGGCGCCGCCAGCAGCGCGCCGCCGGCCGTATTGTCGGACCACAGGAAGCGCGATTGCTGCGTCAGCTGCTGCTTGGTGCGCTTGGGGCGGATATGCGTGGCCAGGTAGCCCTGATACGCGTCCAGCGTCAGGTTCGGTGCCACCGGCATGGCAAGCGGCGGGTTCAGCAGCGGCATGTAGTTGATCGCGCGCAACTGGTCGTAGGCCGTGGTCCGCCCGCCCGCCCCGGGCGGCTGCGCGTAGATGGCGTTCAGGTTAAAGTCGCCGCAGATCAACTTGATTTCATTGTGCGGCGCGGCGGCGGGCGCCGCCGCCACGTCGAGCACGCCGCGCAGCAGGATATTGATAAAATTGGTGGCGCCGCCGTGGTTGGGCGGCGCATGCACGGCAAACAGGGTCAGGTTGCGCGTGATGACGTTGGCCTGGTTGGTTTCCACGAAACTGACCATGAAGGGCTGGCGCAAGCCGTTGAAATTGACCAGACCGCCAGCGACGGGCGGCACGGCTGGCAGCGGCGCGGGCGCGAAGGCGATGCGCGCCGCCGCCATGCCCTCGGCCAGGCCGCCGTTGTACTGCGCGCCGGCCGGGATGTTGCGCGCCGGCTGGCCTTGCGGGTTGAGCAAATCCTGGACGTTGGGCGCGCCGGCGCCCCCGGCCGGGTAGGCGGCGGGCACGGCGCCAGCTGCCACAGCCGACACGCCGCCGCCCGTCCACACGTTCGGCCCCGTGAAATAGCGCCGCACTTCCGTGGGCGTGCCAGCCGTGCCCGATATGCCGCGGTACAGCACGGCGACCGATTCCGTGCGCCCGCCCGTGCCCACTTTCAGCGGCGGCACCATGCGCCAAGCATCGCGGTTGGGATCGGTGGCGTCGTTGCGCAACTGCTGCAGCAGGAAGATCGCACCCTGCAGGCCGCCCGTGGCGGGCGCCAGGTCGCCGGCGCCGGCCGCGCTGGCCGCCACTTCGATCAGGACGAAAATATCGGGCTGCGTTGCGCGCAGGATGGTCAGGATGTGGTTGCGGCGCTGCAGCGCAGCCACGGCCGGCAGATTACCGCCGCAGCGGCCGCCTTCGCCATAGCGGGGCCGCTTGCGGCTCGGATTGTTGACCTTGTTGATGCCGAAGTTCTCGATATTCCAGTACACGACGTTGGTCATGCTGCGCTCCCCAATGAAATGGCAGGCAATGGCAGCGCGGCCAGTTCCGGCTCCTGCCGGGCGGGCGCATCGGCGATGTACGCGGCATACCAGCCCAGGCTGCCCGTATTCTTCGGGTCGCCAAACAGGAAGAACTGTATGTTCGCGTCGGGCGGCAGCTTGGCAATGCCGAGGAACTTGATGGCGATATTGTCGAGCCGCAGGCAATAATAGTAGGAGTCGCCGTCGGGCACTTTTTGCCGCATCAGGCCGATATTGTCGATGGCCAGCTTGAAGACGCCTTGCAGGCTGATCATCTTGGCGCCCGGTGCCGCGCCGGGCAGCGACAGACCAACGAAGACGGCTTGCTCGTCGTCGCCGGCGGTGCTGGCGGGCGACCAGGCCAGCAGCAGGGTCGAATGGAAGCCGGCAGCCGAGACGAGCGCGCCCGGCCCGCCCATGGTGACGTCGTACACGACGCCGTGCCAGGGCCCGTCGAGCGTGCCCAGGTTAAGCGCCGTGCTGACCGGCAGGAAGCCGAAATCGGCCGGCTTTTGCCCGTCGGCGGCGGCGATAAAGCCCGACAGTTCCAGGCCGAAGCCCTTGAACAGGCTGTCCGGCCTGGCCTGGCTGGCGTCGAGGTCGTATGCCAGGTTGGCCGTCACCTCGTCGAAGCGCACGGCAGACGGCGTCGTCTGCGGATAGCGCATGTCGATCACCAGGTTGGAAAAGGCCAGGCCTTCGCCGTCCGGTGGCAGGTCCGGCGCCAGCGCGCCGAACGACAGCAGGTCCAGCGCGGCGCCCGTGCGATCGTCCAGGCTGGCGAAGTCCAGCGTACCCCAGACGGAAAAACGGTTCAGGACGGTCGCGCCCGCATCGGTGGTGCCCAGGCAGTTGAACTGGATGCGCTGGAAAGCCACGTGGCGCAGCAGGTTGCTGTCGAGGCTGAATATCGACGGCGTGGCTTGCTCGAAGATGTAGATGCCGGTGCCATTCTGGTCGATATAGCTGCCGTCGAGTACCACGCCGTTGTTCGGCATCGCATTGCCGCCGAAGGTGGTGGCCGTCACGCGCGAGCCGAGCAGGCCGTTGACGGCCAGCTGCACGTAGCTCTTGAAGGTCTTGATGACGGCATTGTCGAACAGCACCTGCAATTGCAGCACGCGGAACGCATAGTTGTCGGTGTCGGGCAGGGCGATGGGCGTATCGGGCGGCAAGCCGTTGCGCTGGCCCGCAGCGAAGGCCGGGTCCTGGTAGTCGACCAGGCCGAAGGTGCTGGAATTGCCGTCGAGGGTGATGCTGCCGTCGCCATGCACGGTCACGCGGCTGGCCGTGAAGCCGAAATGGTGGGCGACGAAACGCGTCAGGTCGAGGCCGGCCGCGATGCCCTGCAAGCCAGTCGGCAGACTGGACGGATCCAGGTCCGCCTGCAGCACTAGCACGCCTGTCCAGGCGGGATCGCTGACCAGTTCCAGGAAATGTCGGTACGGCGATTCGGGCTTGTCCGCCGCCAGCACCTCGGCCGCTTCGATGACATCCTGCAGCCACTGCGACAGCCCCGTGTAGGCGATGCCCTGGACGCTGGGGCCGGCGTCGGCGGCCAGCGAAAAATCGGGCGCGCCCGACCAGGCGTTCGGATTGGCGACGCGTTCCCTGACACTGCCGCTGCAATACTTGAGCAGCATCACGTTGCGGTAGGACGTGGGCATCACGCCGACGCCCACCTGCGCTTGCATGGTCCAGCCCGCGATGCCCACGGTATTGTCGAAGCGCGCGCCGCCGTCCAACAGGTGAGCAGCGTTGACGGCCACCAGGAACAGCTGGTTGGTCTGCAAGGCATCCTGCAAGGTTGCGTCCGGGAAGCGGAAGCCGAACGGCAAGACCTGGCCGCCGCCCAGGGTCTGGCCCAGGGTCACCGACAGGAAGGCGTCCTGGTCCTGCTCCTGGCTGGACACGGTGGCGACGGCGCCCTGCGGCGTGGTGCGGTAGTGCGGCGTTTCCGCCACCGCCTCGTCGGCGGCCAGCCCGCGCACGCGGCGGCTGGCGGCCGCGCGCGCCTGCCAGGTGGCGCTGGCGCCGCTGGAAATGACGGCCTTGCGCGTGGCGGCCACGATGCTGCTTTCAAAGCTAGACAGCAGGGAGGCGCTGATATCCAGCGGGCGGCCGCTGACGGCGCCGCCATACGGTAGCAGGGGAAAGGCGTGCGCGGCGCCCTGCGGCACGGGCAGCGCGGGCGGGGTCGAGGCGAGCACGGTATCGGCGGCCACGGCGCGCAGCAAGGCGGCCGCCCGGGCGGCCGGCGGCAGGCCGTACATGGGACTGCCCGCCGGCTCTGCATGGTATTGCGGCATGGCCGCGCCGCCCTTGAGCACGCTGGCCCAGCAACTGAGGTAGTCGGCCGTCAGCGGCGTGGCCACGTTACCGGAATCGGGCAAGTCCAGGGTCGCGGCCTGGAACGGGAAGACGGAAGCGTAGGCGGGCGAGGCGGGCACGAACAGCAGGCTGTCATTCTCCGGCGCGGCGCCATCATAGGTAGTGATGCTCAGCTGTTCCGAGCCGAAGATGCCGCATAACAAGTTTGTCTGCGTCCCGGCAGCCTGGCCGCTGGCGCTCAGGCCGAAGCGCCCGGCCGGCGTCAGCAGGGCCTTGCTGGTCGCGGGCTGAGAGGGGGACCGCGCGGCGCAGCCAAAGGCCAGGGCGCCAGACTGCAGGCCGACCTCGGGCGGCTGTCCGCTGGCGGCGCCCAGCGGCAGCAAGGCCGTCGCATGGCCCAGCGCCGTGCGGTAGGTGGACGGCAAGGCGGGCTGGCCGGTCGGCAGCAAGCCGCAGCGCAATACGCCTTCCAGCCTGGCCTTGGCGGACAGCTTCTGATTGTAGGGATCGAGCGGGTCGACCGTGCCGACCCAGGCCAGGTTGGCCGGCAGCGCGGCGGGCGCGCTCAGCGCCGGGTAGAACAGCTGCTGCAGCTGGCCGCTGGCCGTGTCGCGCGCGCTCAAGGGGAAGCCGACGGCCAGGCCGCCGGGGCCGAAGGTGACGGCAGGGTTGACGGTGGCCGTAAACGTCAGGCAGCCCGCATTCGCGCCCGCCAGCGGCACGAACGTGCGGATCGTGTTGCCGCTGCCCGTGACGCGTATGCCGATATCGCTGGCGTTGCGCTGGAAGGCCAGCGCCGGCGGCGTAGCCAGCGGCGCGGACAGCCGCAGACTGCCGCTGGCGGCGTCGATGGACAGGCCGACGCCGGACAGCACGTTGAACAGCAGGTCCTGTCCCAGCAGGAAATTTACATTGGTGCTGGTGGCAAAGCCCTTGGTCAGCGGGTTATAGCTGTAGCTGCAGCCATAGTTCTTGAAGGGATCGGCCGGCGCTGCATCGGCGTCGCGCAGCCACAGCAGGGCGTTCAGGTTCAGTCCCGGCGCCGACGACTGCCGGTCGATATAGGCGGCGAGGGCGGCGATGAAGGGGCCGGGCGCCGCGTCCAGCGCCGCCGGACGGGCACTGGCAAACACGTAGCCGCCCATGCGCTGCGGCGACAGGCTGTCGGCATAGCTGATGCTGTCCGGGGGCGTGGCCGGCGGCGCGACGGGCGGCAGCAGGTAGCCGGCCCAGGCATGCTCCGCCTGCGGCGGCGATTCATATAGGCTGACCTTGCTGGCGGGATCGGTGGCGACGAAGCTGAAACCCATGACAACCTCCACTCAAGACGCGACTCGGGCTGCGATGCGGCGGCATGGCGCGCCGCGTGGCATCGCAATCGTTTATAAAGGGTAGGCCCGGAAAGGGCGTCGGATGGCCAGGCTGGCTGCCTGGATGCTGTGGCGGGCGGCCATCCAGGGCGCCCGCCCGCAGGCGGGCGCGGAACCGCCGCTTACTGCGAGTTGGAGGTAAAGGTGGCCAGCACGAAGCCCGTGTAGCCATACACTGTGCCGCCGTCGACGATGTCGCCGGAGAGCAGCACGTTATACAGCCCTGTGCTTTGCGGCGAGTAGGTGACCGTCAGGCCGGCTTTCCACGTGACGACGCCATTGCCCGTGTCGCTTGCCAGCTTGGCCGTGGTGAAACCGGTGCTGACGCTAGGATTCCAGTACGTGGTGCGGCCCTGGAACTGGAAGGCGATGCCGGTCTGGTTGTTGCTGTCGCTGCTGGCTATGGACAGCGCGATGCTGTTCGGTGTGGTGTTGGTGGTGACGCTTTGGCCGGCGGCCAGCGTATGGTTGGTGACTTCGACGCGAGGTAAGTTAGACATGACATTCTCCATGAGGTGATATCGGCCTGCACTTGCGGTGGGCGCCCCGTGGCCGAGAGGTCCAGGGCAGTTGGGTAAGTCGGTGAAAAACGGTATTGCAACGGCTTTGCAACCATGCCATAAAAATATGGCAGGACAATACGCAATTTCAAATAAAGACAAGACATTTGATATTAATCAATCCGGAATTGATTAATATATTTTTTATTTACTTATTCAAAACTGGTTTCCGGCTATTCGGAATATAACCATGCCGGCTCTTGCGCATCACGAATAGCGATTCTATGCCTATTTTTTTGCGCGATTCTCTCGAATTGTCGCAAAGACAGGAATGGCACGGCATCCGGACGCGGTGCGGGAATGCGCCGCCGGCCATTTTCGCGGCGGCAGGCAAGCCGGATAGGGGATGCAATTGAATATAAACGGTTTATTGACTTAAATAGATGGCATGCGCGGCTTTATTGCGCGGCCGGCGCGGGCAGGACCGGACAGCGTTCAAAAACGGCTACCACCTTGCCAGTCAGCGTGTACTGCGTGCCGTCATCGAGGATGGGGCCATCGATGAGGATTTGATATTGCTGCGGACCGAGCGCCTGGAAACGCAGGGTCAGCCCTTTCTGGAATGTCACGATGGTATCGCCGCGGTCGGCGCCCAGCTGCAGCAAGATATTCGCTGTCGACAATAAAACCGTCCAGTACGCGGTGCCGTTGGCGCGCAGCGCCACCAGGGTGTTGTCATTGATATCATTGCTGGCCGTGGCGATGGCATCGCTGTTGACCGTCAGCGCCATGGTTTGCGGCGCCCGGCACGCGGGGGCCGGTTCGGCCAGCTGGCGCGCCAGCGCCGGGGCGTCGCCACCGAGCGATAGCAGCAGCACGGCAGCCAGCCAGGGGGCGCGCCAATTCAGCTGATACATGGTGGAGGTGGTGTCCCGCGCATGCGGCCCATCGTAGCGACTTTCGGCCGGAAGAGCAAACGCATGCCAACCGCAGCATCGCCATGGCCGCCATCCCCATCTGCTATCATCATGCCGTTTTGGCCGCCGCCGTGGGCGCCGGTCCGGTATTTATGCAAGGAAAAAAATGAATAATCGCATCTCCCTGCTGCGCACGCGCGGCGGGCAGGACAGCGGCAAGGTGGGCATGATCGAGCTGTTCTTCGACCTGGTGTTCGTGTTTGCCGTCACGCAACTGTCGCACGGCTTGCTGGCGCACCTGAGCGCCATCGGTTGGTTGCAGACGGGTTTGCTGCTGATGGCCGTCTGGTGGGTGTGGATTTTTACGTCGTGGATCACCAACTGGCTCGACCCCGAGCGCATTCCCGTGCGCATCAGCCTGTTTGCCCTGATGCTGGGCGGCTTGATCATGTCGGCCTCGATACCGGAAGCGTTCGGCACGCGCGGCCTGGGCTTTGCGGGCGCGTATGTGGCCATGCAGGTGGGCCGGCCCCTGTTTGCCTGGTGGGCCGTGCGCCATGAAGCGCTGGCGCGGCGCCGCAATTTCCAGCGCATTGCCTTGTGGGCCGTGTTGTCCGGCATCTTCTGGATCGCCGGCGGCATTGCGTCGCCCGAGCAGCGCATCTTCTGGTGGGGCGCGGCCCTGCTGATCGACCTGGCCGGCCCATGGATGCAGTTTGGCATGCCGGGCCTGGGCCGTTCCTCGACGGCGGACTGGGATGTCGATGGCGGCCATATGGCCGAACGCTGCGGCCTGTTCGTCATCATCGCCCTCGGTGAATCCTTGCTGGTGACGGGTGCCACCTTCGCGGGGCTGGAGTGGACCCCCGGCAACTGGCTGGGTTTCCTGTCGGCGCTGGTCGGCAGCATCGCCATGTGGTGGATTTACTTTGACACGGGCGCCGAAGCGGGCCACCACCGCATCGCTCATTCGAAGGACCCGGGCCGCATCGCGCGCAAGGCTTACACGTATATCCACGTGCTGATCGTGGGCGGGGTGATCGTCAGCGCCGTGGCCGATGAACTGGCCCTCGTGCATCCGGACGAGGCGAGCTTCGCCGGCATCAGCGCCTTGCTGGGCGGCCCGATCCTGTATCTGCTGGGCAATGCGCTCTTCAAATGGGTCAGCAACGACCGCGCCACGCCGCCGCTGTCGCATCTGCTGGGCATCTTGATCATCCTGGCGCTGATCCCGATGGCCTACGGTCGCTTGTATTCACCTTTAACATTGGCATGCATCACCAGCTGCGTGCTGGTCTTGGTGGCCGTGTGGGAACATATGGCGCTGCGCCGCCCGCCGCCGGATATTGATCTCTGATGCCCGACCTCTGATGCCCGATCCCTGATGCCTGCGTGACCTTATCCTGGCGGCGTGATGCCGTCCGGATCGCTGCGCGTATCGAGCTGCAGTTGCAAAAACGCCAGGTCCAGCCAGGCGCCGAACTTGGTGCCCACCTGGCGCAGCAAGCCCACTTCCTCGAAGCCCAGCTGTTTGTGCAGGGCGATCGAACCGGCATTGCCCGCTTCGATGCCCGCCACCATCACGTGCTTGCCCAGGCCGCGCGCGCGCACGATCAATTCCCCCATCAAGGCCTTGCCGACGCCGGCGCCGCGGCTATCGGCGCGCACATACACGGAATGCTCGACCGTATGCCGAAAACCCTCGAACGGACGCCAGTCGCCGAACGAGGCGTAGCCGGACACATTCTGCTGCGCATCGATGGCGACCAGCACCGGATAGCCGGCCCGCTGGCGGTCGGCCAGCCAGGCGGTGCGGTTGGCCGCATCGACCGTGCGTTCATTCCAGATGGCCAGGGTATGGCTGACGGCATCGTTGTAGATGGCCGTGATTCCTTCGATGTCGCCCAGCCGGGCCTCGCGTATCTGCATGTTGCTCTCCTTGCCAAGCGTCTACTATAATGGACAAATCATAGATTGCCACCCGCTACTTGTCCAATAAAATTCTATAGATGTCCACTAAACCAGACGAATTGAACCAGCGCATCGGTGCCAGGGTGCGCCTCGAGCGGGAAAGCCTGGGCTGGTCGCTGACGGAGCTGGCGGCCCGTTCGGGCGTGTCGCGCGCGATGGTGCACAAGGTGGAGCGCGGCGATTGCAGCCCCACGGCCACCTTGCTGGCGCGGCTGTCGGGTGCCTTCGGCCTGAGCATGTCCGAACTGATCGCCCGCGCCGAGACGCGCGACGGGCGTCTGTTGCGCCAGCTTGAGCAGCCCGTGTGGGTCGACCCGCAGAGCGGCTATGTGCGGCGGCACGTGTCGCCCGCATCCGACATGCCGCTCGACCTCGTGCATATCACCTTGCCGCCGGGCGCCGTGGTAGCCATGCCGGCCGCCGCCTATGTGGCGCGGCGCCAGCTGATCTGGGCGTTGACCGGCAGCCTCGTTTTCATCGAAGGTGACACCCGCCACGTGCTGGACGAGGGCGATTGCCTGGAACTGGGTCCGCCGTCCGACTGCATGTTCAGGAATGAAACAGCCACCGCTTGCACCTACGCCGTGGCCGTGTTGAAACGCGGCTGACGGCCGAATCACCAGGCTAGACTCAGGCAATCGCCGCAGCGCGCAGCTGGGCGATGAAGGCGCGCGCGGCGGGCGCCTGTTCATGGCGGCGGAAGGCCACGGCGATTTCCGAGCTGATTTGCGGCGCTTCCAGTTCGCGGAAGCATACGCCAGGCAATTGCACGCTGGCCATCACGGAGTGGGGCACGATGGCGCAGCCCACGCCCAGCGACACTTCCGTCAGCACGGCCACCAGGCTGCCCGGGCGCGACACCACCTGCGCCGCAAAGCCGCCGCGCCGGCTTACCTCCAATGTTCCCAATTCTTGTTCCGGCACGATGAACGCTTGCTGCGCCAGCGCTGCCGGCCCCGCCACATCGAGGCCCGCTAGCGGACTGTCGGCTTGCACCGCCAGCACGAAGCGGTCACGCAGCAAGACCACGCTGGCTATGCCGTCCGGCAAGTGCAGGGGCGGGCGCACGAAGGCCAGGTCCACCCGGCCCTGGTCCAGCAAGCCGGGCAGGGCATCCATTGCCTGTTCGCGCGCACCGATGTGTATGCCGGGGTGGCTGGCGCGAAAGCGGGCAAACTGGTCTTGCAGCACGCCGGAATACGCGGCCGAGGCCACGTAGCCGATTTCCAGCCGTCCCAGTTCACCCCGTCCCGCCCGCCGCGCCACGTCCTGGGCCTGTGCAAGTTGCGCCAGCGCGCGCGCCGCTTCCACCACGAACAACTCTCCGGCGGCCGTCAGGGCCACGGCGCGCTTGCTGCGCTGGAACAAACGCGTGCCCAGCAGCTGTTCCGTTTCCTGTACCTGCTTGGTCAGTGCGGGCGGTGAAATGCCGAGTTCCGCAGCCGCCTGCGCGAAATGCAGGCTGTGCGCCACGGCCAGCACGCAGCGGAAATGCCGCAGTTCCATGTCTTTGACTATATTCACCATGGGTGAATTATAAGACGATTATCTTATAACAAGAAATAATACAAGCCTCCTTACAATCGACGCATGAAGAATACCAACTGGACCTTATATACGTGCTCGGGCGTGTGCGCGCTGATCATGCTCGATACCAACGTCGTGGCTGTCTCCTTGCCGTCGATCGCCCGCTCCCTCAACGCCAGCTTCGTCGACGTAGAATGGGTGGTCAGCGCCTACATGCTGGCATTCGCCTCGTTTTTGCTGCCCGCCGGCAGCGTCGCCGACCGCCTGGGACGGCGCAAGGTCATGCTGTTTGGCCTGACCGTGTTTGCGCTGGCGTCCCTGCTGTGCGGCCTGGCCTGGACGCCGTTCGTGCTCAACGTGGCGCGCGCCATCAAGGGCCTCGGTGCCGCGCTACTGCTGACGTCCGCGCTGGCCGTCATCGGCCACACGTTTCATGCGGAGAAGGAGAGGGCGCGCGCCTGGTCCGTGTGGGGCGCGGCCATGGGCGTGGCCATGACGGTGGCGCCGCTGCTGGGCGGCCTGATCACGAGCGCCATCAACTGGCGCTGGATTTTCTATCTGAACCTGCCCGTCGTCGCCATCCTGATGTGGCTGGTAGGCAAGCATGTGGAAGAATCGAAGGATGCCTCCAACGCCAGTTTCGACCCGCTGGGTGCGGCGCTGTTTTCCGCCGGCCTGTTCTGCATCATCTGGGGCTTGATCGACGCCAGCGTGGCGGGCTGGTCCAGTCATGCCACCGTGCTGCGCTTCTTGGCGGGCGCGGCGCTGCTGGTGGTGTTCGTGATGGTGGAACGGCGCCAGCGCGCGCCGATGGTCGATTTGTCCCTGTTTGGCCGGCGCGTGTTTGTCGGCGCCGTGCTGGGCATGTTCGGCTACGCCATCGCCGCGCAAGTGATGATGACTTTTTTACCCTTGTACCTGCAGAACGCCTTCGGCTTTTCCGCCGTGCTGGCCGGCTGTGCCATGCTGCCGTTTGCCGTGGCCATGGTGGTGCTGTCGCGCCTGGCACCGCGCGCCATGCGCCGCTTGGACGACCGCGGCATCCTGGTGACGGGTCTGTTGATCGTCGCCGTGGGCAACGTCGCCACGGCGCTGGCCGCCGCCAGCTTGCAGTATGGCCTGGTGGCGGCTGGCATGGTCGTCACCGGCGCAGGCGCGGGATTGCTCAACGGCACCACGCAAAAAGCCATCCTCGCCTGCATTCCCCGCGAGCGCACGGGCATGGGGTCCGGCATCAGCACCACCACGCGCTTTGTCGGCATCGTGCTGGCCGTGGGTGCGCTGGGCGCCGTGCTGGCCATGCGTACGGCCGCCTCGTTCGAGAAACTGGCGTGGCTGCACGGCTTGAAGGCCTCGCCCGAGATGATAGGGCGCATTGTCGCTGGCAACGCGGCCGAAGCCTTCGGCCAGCTGCCGCCCGCCATGCAGGCCGTGGCGCAGGAAGCGGCCCGACACGCCTTCATCGACGGCTTTGCCAGCGTGCTCTACCTGGTGGGCGGACTGGCTGCCGTGGTGGCGGCGCTGGTGTTTGTGCTGGCAAGGCCGGTGCAAAAAATGGAAAAAGTGTAACTCTTCAGCAATATTCGAGTACACGGCCTCTGCTTGTAATATGATGCCATCGAGCAATACATGGCAATCATATAACTACCACCAATTAAGAGCGCCGAACAGAACCGTAGCGAGCGGCAGTGAGTTGGGGCTGAGACGCGGAGCTGTGCGAATGCACAGTGAGCATCGGAGGCCGCAAATCGCGACGCGCAGTAGGTTATGTTCGGTGCGGGAGGAGCGCATGCGCAGAAAACGCATTATCATCACCAGCGTGCTGGCGGCAGTCATCGGCGTCGCCGTTCCCCTGAGCCTTGCCTTTTACCTGTCGTCCGTGCGCGCCGTGCAGGGCGAGCAGGAACGCCTGCGCCTGCTGGCAAGCTATGCGCTCGAGCGCGCCCACCGTTCCATCGCCTCGGCCGGGGTCGCCCTGCGCAGCGCCGATGCCCTGGACTTGGCGCCGTGTTCGGAAGCGCATATCCAGCAACTGCGCCGCATCACCATCACCACGCGCAGCATCGACGATATCGGCTATGTCGAGAACGGTTTGCTCAAATGCACGTCCACGGGCATGGAGGACGAGCGCATCGCCGTCACGCCCGCCGACTTCACCATGGATAATGGCATGGGCATCGATTTCAACCTGCGCCCCGCCGTCAGCGGCGGCAAGCGCATGGTGGGATTGACTTACCGCGCCTATAAAGTGCTGATTGATCCCGTGCGCTTTTCCGACGTCATCATCGACAGCGATATCCAGATGGCCGTGGCCATCGGCAAGGAAGGCGTGCTCGATACCTTGCACCATCCCGACCCCGCGCTGGTGCAAACCTTGCTCGCCGGCCAGCCCGCGGCGGACGGCGCGCCGCAGGACGGCAGCATCCATGCCATCCTGTACCGCGATGGCTTGACGGCCGTGATGATCGAGCCGCGCAGCAAGCTGAACGACAGGTTGCGGCGCGAACAGTTGCTGCTCTTGCCGCTGGGCCTGCTGATGGCCGCCTTCATCGTCGGCATCGTCGTGTGGCTGTCGCGCCGCCGTTTGTCTCTGATGGGCGAACTGAAGATCGCCATCGAGCGGCGCGAATTTTTTGTCCATTATCAACCCATCATCGCCCTCGACACGGGCGTGTGCGTGGGCGCCGAGGCGCTGATACGCTGGCGCCGCCCCGACGGCAGCATGATACGGCCCGACCTGTTCATCCCCGTGGCCGAGGAAGGCGGGCTGATTTTGCCCATCACCGACCAGGTGATCGATTGCGTCATCGCCGACATGCGCGCCGCGCTGCTGGCCGACCGCGCCCTGCACATCGCCATCAACTTGTGCGCCAGCGATATCGAAACGGGCAGGGTACTCGACGTGCTGGAACGCTCGCTGGCCGGCACCGGCATCGAGGCGCAGCAGATTTGGCTCGAAGCCACGGAGCGGGGCTTCATCAACGTGGAAGCGGCCCGCGCCACCATCGAAAAGGCGCGAGCGCGCGGCCATGCGGTGGCCATTGACGATTTCGGCACAGGCTATTCCAGCCTCTCCAGCCTGCAAAACCTGCCGCTAGACGCCCTCAAAATCGACAAATCCTTCGTCGACACCATCGGCACGGACGCCGCCACCAGCAGCGTCACGCCGCACATCATCGCCATGGCCCGCACCTTGAACATGCTGATCGTGGCCGAAGGCATTGAAACGCAGCAGCAAGCCGATTATTTGCTGGAGCGCAAAGTCGAATTCGGCCAGGGCTGGCTGTTTGCGAAAGCGCTGCCGGCCTTGGAGTTCCTTGCCTTTTACGAAACCCGCCGCTTGCCATTGTCGACATGAAACCAGCACGCTTGCCCTATCCCTTGCAGCCGCTGCGCGTACCGGGCGGCTGGCACCTTACCGTCAACACCCTGTTCGAGGTGGACCCAGGCCCGGATACCATGCAATGGTTCAGCAGCGCACTGCTGCTGTGGGGGCATTGCCGCGAGACGGGCTACTGCTTCAATTCGCACTTCGAGCCGGAAGATGATCCGAACGGTGAGTTCGTGCTGGAGATGGGCAAGGTGGAATACGACCGCCACGGCAAGATCGTTCAGGGCAGCGACGCCTTCCTGGGCGAGTTTCGCACCCGCAGCAAGGCAGCGTTTGTCGAGCGGGTCGAGCAGTTCATGCAAGACCCGGCCGCCTGAGCGCTACGGTTTGCGCGGCAAGACCACGTCCTGCCCGCCCTGTTTGAGTACGGCGCCGGCGATCTTGCCTGCAGCATCGCGCGTAAAGGCCAGTTCCGCCTCGATGGCGCGGAAGAAAAACTGGTCTTTCGCGCTGGCAAACAGGGGCGCCGAGCCGACACCCGTGCCGGCCGCTTCCAGCCCCTGCTTGCCCAACGACACCGTCAATGTGAAATTCTCGCCTGGGGAATGTTCGAGCACATATTTGGCCACGTATTCAGCTAATGTTGCGCGCGGCAGCTCGATGGCGGCTTGCGGCTTTTTCAGCGGCGGCAATGGCGTGCCGGGCAGCAGGGCGGACAGGCCCAGGGCGTCGACATCGCGCGCCGTGTTCGTCAGCACCATCACGCCCCGCTTGCCGTCCGTGGTGAACGCCGCATAACTGGCGTAGCCGCCCGTCTGACCGCTGTGCCAGGCGTAGGCATGACCCTGTTGCTGTTCCAGCAACCAGGCGAGGCCGATTGTCGTGTCGCTGTCCGGCGCCAGCGGCCGCTGCGGCTGTATCGCCAGCGCATACGGGCGCAGCGGCTTGAACATATACGCTTGCAGGTAGGAAATCATGTCGCGCGCGCTGGAATACACGCCGCCGGCCGGCGCCACCACATTCAAATCCCAAGCGGGCGTAGGTTCGCCCGACAGTAAATGGCCGGGCGCCAGGCGCGCCAGCATGCCGTGCGTGGGCTGGTTCGAGGTCGAACGCATGCCCAGCGGCACGGCGATGCGCTTCTGCAGCAGCGCTTCATAACTGCTGCCGGCCTGTGCGGCCAGGGCCGTGCCCAGCACGGCGTAGCCGATGTTGGAATAATCGAAGACACTGCCCGGCGCGCGGGGCAGATGGTAGGCGGCAAGAAACTGCCGTTGTTTTGCTGGCGTGTAATCGGCATACGGATTGGCCGGGTCTTTCGGTGCGAAGTTGTCGGGCAGGCGCGGTAGCGCAGAATAATGCGTTGCCAGGTCGAGCAGGCTGATTGTCTTGCCTTCGAAGGCGGGCACCGTATAGCCTGGCAATAATGTCGCTACTGGCTCGTCGAGTTTCACCTTGCCCTCGACGATGGCGTCGGCCAGCAGCAAGGCCGTCATGGTCTTGGTGACGGAACCGATCTGGTAGACGCTGTCGGCGCCCGGTGTGGCGTTCTTGCCTGCCTGCACGCTGCCAAAACCGTAGACGGCGCTGAGCTTGCCGTCGATGACGGCGATGACAATGCTGGCGTGCATGCCCGTGCGCGTGAGTTCTTCCGCGCGCTGGCGCACGGCGTCGTCCAGCACGGGCGCGGCCAGTGCAGGGGAGGCCAGTGCAGCAGTGCCGGCGAGGCAAAGGGGGAGGAGGGCGAAAGTGGCTGTCATGGAAACCTTGTCCAGGGTGGATCGAAGGCACGCCGGCGTCTGGCTAAGGTGGCTGGCATGCCTAATGAAGGATACGACCCCAACATGAAGGCGGCCTGAGTTTTATGGCTGCCAGCATGCCAAGTCGTGCGCTTGCTCAATTTTCAGCCATCGGCGCTTCCAGCAAGGCCGCCAGCTGCGCCCGCATGTCGGCGGAAATGCATTGCTGCAATTCGCCACGCCGGCGCGCATCGGCGCGTTTCTTTGATGGTACGTCGGCCAGGTCCGGCGCCCGGCAGGGCGCGCAGGGCAAGTGATAATTACCATCGCGCATGCGTAAGGCATGCAATTCCTGCCATGCCAGGTCGTAATCGGCGGCGATATGGCGGCGGCGCCGCGCATTCAGGGCGATGCGGTTGTCATTGCTGATCAAAAACAGGTTATTACAGGCAAAAAAATCACCGAAATCGCGTAGGGCCGCGACCATCAGGTTTTTCGGACGGCAACCGTGCAGCGCCCGCGTGGCTCCCTTGACAGCCAGCTTGCCGGCCTCGGAGCGCAAGCCTTGCAGCGCACCCAGCTGCAAGGAGACGCCATCGGCACGCGGCACAAATAGAAAGCTGGCCAGGTACAGGGGCTGTCCAGCGCGCGTCAGGCGCAGGCACAGTTCGCCTTCGCGGTAGCTGTCGTGGATGGCCGTCAGCTGCAAGCGATACGGCGCCCCGTCCTTGCCTTCGAACGCAGCCAGCACCACGGGTTGGCGCGCGGCACGCTCGACCAGGGCGCGCGCGCCCGCTTGCCACAGGAAGCGGTAATGCCCTTCCAGCAAGGCCAGGCGATCCGTGCAGCCCAGCTGGCGCGAGGCGTAAGGACGGTAAATCTTGAAACGCAAGCAGGGATGCAGCTGCGCCAGCGAGGTCATGCCAGGCATATTGCCCAGGAAGGCTTGCCAGCGCGTGCGCTGGCGGGGAAAGAAAAGGGCGCCCAGCGCCGCTTTCAGGCGGTGGCCTCTGGCGGAATGTGGTGGTACGGCGGGTAGCACGGCGGGCGGCACGGCGGCGCCGCGGCGCAAGGTTAAAGCGATGTCATTCATGGTTCTGCCGGAAAATGGCAGGCGCTGCACAATGAGAGCCTTGCCAATCTGAATGCTACGCGGGCCAGGTGAAGTTCATATTAAGAAGCTGGCGATCCATCCAACGCGCGCAAGACGCGCCGGGGCGCAGAAGTGCTAGCATTGGACACCCCGGCATCGCGCAAGCGCATATGGGCACAGACAGGTCAGGAAAGAGATCACAGCCATGAAAAAAGCAGAGCCAGACACGCAGTCCGGGGAGAGCGCGGTGGGCGGCGAGTCCGCTACCCGCCAGATCGACGCGAAAATCGCCTCCCTGGCGGATTGGCGCGGCAAAACGCTGGCCACGGTGCGCGCGCTGATCCACCAGGCGGACCCGGACGTGGTCGAAGAAGTCAAATGGCGCGGCGTGCCCGTCTGGTCGCATGCGGGCATGATTTGCACAGGCGAAACCTATCAACTGGCCGTCAAGCTCACTTTCGCCAAGGGCGCTACCTTGCCCGATCCGGCCGGCCTGTTCAATTCCAGCCTGGACGGCAACACGCGCCGGGCCATCGATATCCACGAAGGCGAGCATCTCGATGCTGCGGCGTTCAAGGCGCTGATACGCGCCGCAGTGGCAATGAATACGGCGCCCACACCAAAGCGGACGAACAATTGAGACATTATCTGTATATCTGGCACGACCCGGCCGAGCGCATGCTGGTCGCTTCCGGCATCGAATTCAAGGATTTTATCCTCGCCCTCGGCAAGGCAGACGGCATCGTGCTGCGCAAGGGCAGCGCCGGCACGGCCAGCAAGCCTGCCGTCTACCAGGTGCTGGCCCGGCAGCAACTGGCGGCCCTGGCGCATGAGGATATGTATGCCTGGGGCAGTCATGCCTGGGCCGATTGGCAGGAGGATGGCCAGGGCAAGCCGCCCGCTTCGCTTGATGCGGACGTGGCCGCGCTGCTCGACCACCGTGGCGCACTCGGGCCGCTTCCCGCCTTGCGCAGCCGCTTCCTCGCCTTTGCCCACGACGACGGCTGGTATTTGAAGCTGTTGTATGCGGCATGGGACGACGTGGCGGCGCTGCTCGCCGACGCCATCCCGCCAAGCTTGGGCACGCTCGATATGGACGCACTGCAACAGGGAGGCGACGGCTACTGGCTGCAAAACGGCGCGCTCCAGGTGGAGCGGAAAACCCACGATATCGACAGCGTGCTGAACCGTCGCCTGTAGCTGATGAGCAGCGCGCCAGCCATGAGCCTGATTCGTCGCTTTGCCAGCGCGGACACGCCGTCCTGCACCGCCATCCTGGCCCTGGCCGGGCGCGACGCCTTCGGCCCTGTCGCCGACAGCACCGCGTTCACGGCGGCGACGCAAGGCGAAGAGATATTCGTTGCCGAACGCGGCGGCATCGTCGTCGGCTTTGCCGCCGTGCACACGGGCGACGCCCCCGACTACTTCCTGCACCACCTGTACGTGCATCCGGCGCACAGCGGACTGGGCATCGGCGCGCTACTGCTGGCGGCCGTGGTGGTGCGCTTCGGTCCCCGGTTGAGCCTAAAGACGCAGCTCAGCAATACGGGCGCGCGGCGCTTTTACGCGCGCGCAGGCTGGGTCGAAGAGGCGGCAGACAGCGGCGTGGACGCCATCGGTGCGTGGATAAGAGTGCGCTACCGTGCCAGGCAGGGACAGTGAAACGTCAGATGCTAGGTGGCGCGCAAGGCGACCATGGCGCTTCGCAAGCGCGCAGCATGCCGGCAGGAAGCGTTGCCTGCGCCGGCCGTTCGCGAAAATGCGCCGTGTAGCAGCCGCTACAGGCGCTAGCCAGCGCCAGTAGCTGTGTGCCGAGCGGCGTCAAAATGAAATGCTGGACATACTTGTCCCCATCGGCCGTCATGGGACAGGGAATTAGCGGGGCAAACCCTGAAATCTGGCCAGGCCCGTCCTGGGGCCATCGTAGAGTTCCCATACCATGTAAACAGCTTCAAACATCGCGTTGCTCCTTGCCATCCATGAGCAGGCCCAGCCTGGCCGCCATGCCGGCATTTTCGCGCAGCAAGCCGTCGCGCTCCTGCGCCAGGCTTGCCGCTTTCTGCTGCGCCGCTTGCGCGTTTTCCGCCAGCATGTCGAGCTGGCGGTCTTGCGCGGCCAGCGCCACCCTGGCATCGTTCAGCGCCAGCACGGCCGTATCGAGCTTGGCCAACAGGGCATCGGCGGACGCGGCCGCCTGCAGATATTGAAATTCAAACTGGTCGCGCTCGGGACGCACGGTGGCCAGCGCTTCGCGGTCGGCGGCCGCTACGCCGGATAAACGCGTTTGCTCAGCCTGCAGCTGCGCCAGGCGCATGTCTTGCTGCACCAGGGTCGCTTGCTGACCCTGCAAACGCTGCTGCAACTGGGCATTATCCTGCTCCAGCCGGCTGATCCGCTGCTGCGCCTGGGCGCGTTCTTCGCTGCGCTGGGTAGCGGCCGCTTCCTGGTAATGATCGAATTGCGAGCGCACCTGCGCCAGTTGGCGGTTCAGGGCGGCGATTTCCTCACCCCGGTCGGCCAGGCGTTGCGTCAAGCCCGCGTTGTCGCTGTGCAAGGTGGCCAGGGTGACGGCGCGAAAATGGTGCTCTTCCTTGAGTTGCGCCAGCGCGTGCTGGGTGGCGCGCAATTCTTGGGTGAGGGCGGCGCGCGCCTCCGTCAGCTTCAGCCGTTCCGTTTCCGTCTTTTTCAGCTTTTCCAGCGCCGCGTCGCGTTCCGCGCGGTTTTGCTGCATACCCGTTTCCAACTGCTGCGCCACGTCGCGCTGCTGCTTCTCATACACGCCGCGCATCGCTTCCATCAGCTCGGCTGGCAAGCCTGCCTCCGTTTTCACGGCGCCCGCGCCCTGGAACTCCTCCTTCCAGCGCTTGAGCAGGGGCGCGATGGTGCTCTTGCTGCCCGTGCCACCCAACGCTTCGCGCACATTGTCGACCGTGGGGTTGCGCCCATCGGCAGCGACGATTTGGGCTGCTTTCATAACATCAGAGTACAGAATGCCGGTGCGGGCCATAAAACCACCTATAAGCGAAATTTAGTAACGTATTACATAATACGTAATATCAAATAATATTACGATATAAATTTTGATGATTATTGAAAAATATAAGTTGCGATAAGATTGCTTATCGCGTGTTATGGGGGTGGTTTGCATGCTATTCTGTGATCCTCCCAGTACAAAACCGCGATTTCGCCACCGCCATGCCCGATTTACCCCTCTCGAAACGCCGTGTCACCGTGCCGAAAAACGCCGCCATCGCCGCTGCCCCGTTACACGGCGCCCTGATCGATGCAGAGCTGGCCGCACGCCACCAGGCTTTCCTGGCCGCCGCCACGTCGGACAACACGCGCCGCACCTACCGTTCCGCCATCCGCCACTTCCAGGTGTGGGGCGGGGCGCTGCCCGCCGACGAGTCCACCGTCATCCGCTATCTGATGGCGTATGCGGACAGCCTGAACGCCCGCACCCTGGCCCTGCGTCTGACGGCCCTGTCGCAATGGCATGTGTACCAGGGCTTCGCCGACCCGGCGTCCACGCCCACCGTGCGCAAGACCCTGGCCGGCATCGCCCGCCTGCACGGCAAGCCGAAGAAGAAGGCCAAGGCTTTGCCTTTGGAAGATTTGGAAGTCATCGTCGCCAAATTGGCCGCGCTGGGTAGCGTCAAGGCCCTGCGTGACAGCGCCTTGCTGCAACTGGGATTTTTTGGCGGTTTTCGGCGCAGCGAACTGGTGGGATTGACACTGGAAGACGTGAGCTGGGAGCCGCAGGGGATGGTGATCACCTTGCCCCGTTCGAAAACGGATCAATCGGGGGAGGGCATCGTCAAGGCGATCCCGTTCGGTGACGGCGTCTGCTGTCCGACCACAGCCCTGCGTGCCTGGCTGGCCGCGGCGCATATCCGTACGGGGCCGCTCTTGCGCACCGTCAATCAGTGGGGCCATGTGAGTATGAAAGCACTGCACCCGGGCAGCATCAACACGATACTCGAAGGCTGCGCCAGGCTGGCACAGCTCGATTACGTGCCGGAATTGTCGAGCCACAGCCTGCGCCGCGGCATGGCCACCAGCGCGCACCGGGCGGGCGCCGATTTCCAGGCCATCAAGCGCCAGGGCGGCTGGCGCCACGACGGCACCGTGCACGGCTATATAGAAGAGGCGGGGCGTTTCGAGGAAAATGCGGCGGGGAGTTTGTTGAAGGCGAAGAAGAAGGCAGCGGGCTGAGGCGCCCTACAGCAACTTGCAGGCATTGGTCTGGCCGCGAATAGCATTGACAGCCTAATGTGAGTATTCGCATCAAATCCGCCACTCTTTAGCATAGTGTTCCCGCCACCCATTCGCATTCAAAACCAGCCAGCGATTTGCACTCCAAACCACCGCTTCTATCTTCACTCGGTTGTGGAGCGCACTTATTGAACAGATAGATTGATAACATGAACATAGCTTACTCGACGACGTGAGAACCTCTCACCCAATAGGAAGGTTTTTTACTCAACTGGCAGGATCCGCCGCTGGTTCTGCGTTGGGCTTCAGAAAGGTAAGGAAGACGTACCGGGCTTAGGGGGAGAGCGCTACATGTTTAATCGTGCAAAACAATCTGAACTTCGATGCTTCGCGTTGTCGCAAGCGCGCGGAGAAAGGTACGGAGCATTCGAATCTCATCTCCAATCGCGCCGCTAGCACTTGGCAGGCCATAGACTAACACCCGCGCAGGTAATGCAAACTCGCTGGAATTACAGAGCAGTTCTTGAAGGAAGACCCAAGTTATTTCCCTATCGATTGGCACGCCAAAAGCGACCGCAACGGATTGACGAACGAACAATGCATTCTTCGCGTAGGTAAGATCTATCGTTACTTGCTTGTTGCACATATTTGTCGAGTCAATCATGGCCGGGTGTAGCTCTAACGCAGCGTCTGCTTCTGGCCGGTTGCCGCTGTTGGCAGTTTCCGAACCGAAGTGGAGGTTCAACGTTAAATATGAGGGGGGCGGGTGGAAACGTGCGAAGCACGTTGAAGGCCGTCTACTCGATGGATAAGTTGGACTTTATGGCTATAACTGACGAACAGCCATCCGAATGAAGTCTACCAAGAATACCTTGGCAACCCAATCCTTACCCTGCCAATCACCATACAACTCGACGGTCCCGTCCAGAAAGCTCATCTTATCTGGCAGCGTCGCCATCCCAAAGGATATCTTCTTTGCATGGATCAACTTATTGCACGCATCCCGAAAACGCAGACTAGTTTCTTTTTTCGTTTCTTCCAAAATGGTTCCTACATTAGTCTCAGGCCTACCATCAACTCGGGTCTCGTGAATGACATCTAACGGCCAGACGTCGCTGTCGAGAAGATTTCTTAAGACAACAGCAACTTCAATCAGCAGTTTGGTTGCCTGCGCGACTTCATGGCGTACTCTGAGCTTGTCAAACTCATCACGATCATCACCGGTCGATAGGCGCGCCAAGCCCTCACTTCCAAATACTACCGTGGCAAGGTCATAGAGCGACGAATAAATGAGCGGTCGCTCGATCAACAGGGCAGTAGGAAAGGCTTGCATAGCTTTTAGCGGGCTCTTTGGATAAGGTCTTACGTCAGAATTCACCGGCCTGCGCGGCTTGTTGCGCAGGCCTGTGAAATGAATGGCTAGGCAGGATACTGCACTCCCCACTCAGCCAGGTGAATATGTACATTAATCAGCACTTTGTGTGCGTCTGCTTCTGGCCCAGACTGTGTAAAAACGTCGCTCATTCACGCAGCGACTGCTACCTTCAACGAGGCAGTTCGTGAGTGATCCGGCCACCGCATGACACCAGCAGATATTCCGCGACTTTCTCAG